>NZ_JBXWQU010000001.1:0-155515 GCF_059612545.1 Ruegeria sp. SAZD011
CAGATGAACAGCCTCCGCCAGATCCTGCGGCTCGAGGCACGGGCCGAGCGGAGCGATGACGCCGAAGCGCGCGCCGAAGCGCAAGCGTTACGCAAACAACTGGCCAAGGACGGCCTCGATGTCGACGGGTTGTTCGCCGCGCGCCTCGCGATCATGAAACAACGCGAAGCTGCGGCCACCAGAGTGAACGAGGACCTCGTCGGCACGAGTGTGCGCCTGCCTGGATATGTGCTGCCCCTGCAATTCAAGGACCGCAAAGCCGTCGAGTTCCTTCTCGTGCCGACGGTCGGGGCCTGCATCCACACCCCGCCGCCACCCGCCAACCAGGTCGTCCATGTGGTCTATCCTGAGGGAATCGAGGTAAACGGACTCTTCACCCCCGTTTGGATCACCGGAACCATGGTCGCACAGAGTTCGGTTCAGGACGTTGGGTATGTCGACGGACAGGCCCCGGTCTCCGTGAGCTATTCTATGCAACCGGTGCTGGTCGAGAGGTACGGCGGATGAACGCCGATGCATTGGGCCGATCGGTGTCTTGGCATGGCGGACGACACGTGGCGGCGAAAGCGTCGCATCCACGAGACATCGGATTGAGATGGGTCGGATAATGCCCCCCAAGAAGGCAACCTGCGGTGCCAGACGAGTACGTCCGCAACACCCGCTGCTTGAGAAGCAGTCTTATAAATATATTAAAATCAATGGCTTAAGTGATAGAGAGGGTTCGACGCCAGGCCCATCCCCTCCGCCACTTGCCCCCGCGAAAGCGTTCTCCCGATCCGGCCGCGGCCGGATTTTTCCGTTGTATTCGAGGGTTATGCGGGAGGGGCTGAGCACTGGCCCCGGCACCAAGAGGCCCGGAAGCGGTCTCTTAGAGCCGATATTCTCCGGACCTCATGACTGCGCGGATTCGGTGATTTTCTTTTAAGTTACTGTACTTGAACAATAAGTTTCCGTGACCAACGTTGCTTTCGATGTCAGGCCCGTCCGCCTCAAATGGAACCGGGATCGAACAACGACGGAGCAAAAAAGGCTGCGCGTGGAGGCTAATCTTCCTGCTCGATTAACGCTGATAGCCGAGCAACGAAGTAGGCGTTCACGAACTCGATCGCCTCACGAACAGGAAACTGAAAATGCTCGTCGAGGTCGTCACCAGAGATCGCGAGTGGCGGTGGCAACGATAGAAGGCCGTAATAGAAGATGATGTGGGCATGGCTGGTCTCCGACACGAACCCGCTCCCGCGGCCATAGTCGGAAAGAAGCATCTGGGTGCGTACGAGTTCCTCGTGGATGATCCGACGCTTGCCGCCGTCGTATGAGCCGTTGCCGCGCTTCACATTGTACGCGTTAATCGAGTGGCGTGCCTCGTCGAAGACCAGGATGTCGACGCGCACATGGAACGCTATACGAGGCGTGGTCGATAGATGCCTCAATTCCCCTAGCGGCAGCGGGTGTCGACCATGATGCGCTCTCGAAAGAGATCGCCGAGCGCCTGCAGCATGACGATGGCTGCAAAGTGGAGGCTGTCGACCTACCCGCCGAAAACGGTGAGAGTCAGGACGTCTTGCTGGCTGTCACCTTCTTCGGCGCCTATGCGAGCCAGAAAACCGTCCAGCCGGACAAGTCGACGAAGCTGCTCTATTTCCGCCCACCTGATGAGATGCTGCTGGTCTATTCGCATGCCCGGCGACGGATCGAGGTGTGTTCGCGCGACAGGGTGGAACGCAAGATCGTCGCCAATCTGTTCGCCGCAGATAGGCGACCTTTCGAAGCCGCAGCGCAAGGAGAAGCTTCCGCAGCTGTTGACGCTCTACGACCTCGCTTCCGAGAAGGCGTCCGGCCAGAACCTCGATGAACTTGGTGTTGCCGCCGACGAGTTGAGCGAGCCGGCGCGATTCAGGACCGAGGCGACGAGGTCATGGTCACGGGCAATCCGGTAGGACGTCCCTTGTGCCGAACGCCGCACTTGCCAGGCCTCGGCTACAGCGTTCGAGCGCGTGCCTGAAACTGGGGTGATGTGACCCCGGTGGGCGAAAACCCGTCTCGCTGTGTCACGAGTTTCCGATGCCAGACGGTGAAGCTGAGATCGCAGTCTTACCGGCGGACTGGCCGTCGACTTCAGAACATTGATCTTCCACTCGGCGTCCGCGCTGTTCGGTATGTCGAGCCGGATGCGGGCAAGCCTGTGGGCTTCATCGCGAGGCCATGGCTTGCCGCCATCGCCGAGGCCCAGCCAGCCCCCGGCGAGAAGGAGACGCTTGTTGCGGTAGACGTAGAAACCCTCCTGCTGCGTCCATCCTCCGGGCCCCGCCGCGGCTTCCTGTTCGGTGGGCTTGAGCATGTCGCGATGTGGAAGGACATGGCATTGCACTGTCACACCTGGACGCCTGGTTCACCGAGACCCCGAATTGTTCCATCAGGTCGCTGCGGTTCACATGTCCCTCCCAGAACAGGCGGAACTCTATGAACTCGAGACGCTGCTCGACACCCCAACGAAGTTCGGACCTCTCGTTGTCCACCGCGGCCTCCCAGCCCCCTGATGCGCATGGTAACTATGCGCGCCCATTTTCTGGGTTGTCGTGAGGCTAGCCAGGGGATGATGATCTGGCAATGAAAATGCTTCTCACAGCAGCAACAATCCCAAACGAAGCGAGCAGCGGCTGCAAATGCTAAGGCCGAAGCGAAGTAGTCAGTAGCCCCAGCCAGAGCTGACCGGGGGATCGCCAAGCGGATCTCTGAGGCCCAAATTCTCTTAACCTGATGACTGCACCGATTTGGTGAATTACTTGTAAGACACTGGCACAATTTGATTTTTCGAGGGTTCAAGCTGAACGCTTCGAACTCAGTGGCGCTCGGCGAGATGGAACACAAATCGAACGTTCGCCAGTACTCGGAGCGGCGTCTGTGATCGCTGCATCCAAGCAAGACGGAATAGGTCCTTCAAGTGAAACTGCCGTTCGTTTCGCGATGTCCGAACTCACACCGGAAAGGCAATTCGGGCCTCTATTTTTGCTTACCCATACTTTCACGAATAGACGCACCCGAACCACTGCGATGTAGTTTGTCATTCATGCATGCCTCTGAATATTTGACGGGAAAGAACTATGACGGCAAGCTGTGGTGAAGTTTCCTTGGGGGGAGGCGGGAATGCGCTACGTCACACTTGTCGTAATCTTCATTCATAGTTTTCTTTTGGCCACTGCGGCGGCGGCCTTTGAAACGGCGCCCGTGCGTGACATTTTTTACGAGGGCACGATCATTCCCGACCAAGAGGGCACATTGGACGTGGACGGAGCCCTGGCCCGCGCGACGGAATTAAAAGATGAGCCCCGAAAGCGCGTCGCCGCAGGTGGCAATTCCTACTGGGTGGTCGACACAGTTTCGAACCTGGGCGACGTCTCTTCGTGGTGGGTCGAAGTCTATGCGGCGCGGTCGGATTTCATAGATCTCTACGTGATCAGAGAAGGTGCAGTCGAACAGCATGTCCAATCGGGGCTGATGCGGCAGGTGACCGAACCGCGCATGTTGAAGAGTATGGGCAGCCATGTCCTACCCTTCACGCTGCCCGCTGGCGAGGCGCGCACTCTGGCCCTTCGGGTTCAATCGCGAAGTCTGATCAATTACTCGATTAAGGTCGGGCCCGACTATGCGCTGAACACCCCCCGCGTCTCTCGGCATTTCGTCGTCTACTCGCTGATGGGGGGGATGCTGTTTTTGATCCTCTACAACCTGTTCCTGGGCGCGGCCTTGCGCGAAGCAGACTATATCCTCTACGCGGCGCATGGGGCGAGCTACTTCCTCTTTTTCTTCAACAGCTACGGCTTCGCGGCGGTGCTGTTGGGCTGGACCGCGCACCCCTGGATCACAGTCTTTGCGGGCTTCGGCATCGAGATCTTTGGCATCGCCTTTGTCCGGCGTTTCCTGCGGGTCCGTGAATGGAGTCCGATCCTGTACTGGATGATGACTGTTTGCCTGGTGGTACTGATCGCGATGGTCCTCGCCACGCCCTTTGTCGGTTACCTGAAAATGGCAGAACTCTGGATGATCACCTATGCCTTGGTGCCTTTCCTGGTCCTGTCGACAGCGGTGATCGGGATCTTTCGTGGTGTGCGCCAATCGCTCTACATTCTCGTAGGATGGACGCCCATGGTCGCGATGACGCTGACGGCGATAGCCGCCATGATGGGCTTCGTCGATAATCCTCCGTCCGGTGCCGCGATAAATGCTTCGGTGCTGCTGGAAATGCTGGTTCTGTCCCTCGCGCTGGCCGATCGGGTTCGCCAATTGCGCGGCGAACGAGAGCAGGCGATCCGGGAGGGACGCGAGAAATCCACATTTCTGGCCTTGCTCAGCCACGAAGTGCGTACCCCTCTGAACGGGATCATGGGTACGGTCGAGCTGCTGGGCCGTACCCCGCTGGACAGGACACAACAGGGATACGTCAACAACCTGAGCCACGCGGGCAAAGCACTATTGTCGCTCATCAACGACATCCTCCAGCTGGCAAAGTCGGAGGCTGGAAAGGCGGAACTCCATCTTTCTCGCGTGGACCTGGTCGCATTGACGCGGAGCATGTGCAACCTGATGAGCGCACGCGCCGCCGAGAAGGGGCTGGAGCTTGCGTTTCGGACTGAGGGCAGTCTACCCGGCAATGTGGCCGCGGACGAGGCCAGGCTGCGGCAAGTGTTGCTGAACCTGATCGGCAACGCGGTGAAGTTTACTGACAAGGGCCGGGTCGAGGTCGTACTGCGCGGGGAACCGTCCGAAGGTGGTCAGGTACGTGTGACATTCGAGGTTCGCGACACCGGGATCGGCATTGCCGAGAAGGACATGGAACGCCTTTTTCGCCCCTTCGTGCAGCTGGACGAAGGTGGAGGCCGGGACACCGAGGGCACCGGGCTTGGCCTTTCGATTGCGCACGATCTTGTCGGACTCATGGGTGGATCGTTGGCAGTCGAAAGCCGTCCGGGACGTGGCAGCCGTTTTTTCTTCACCTTGAACCTCGAAAGCCTGCCCGAAGAAAGCGGGAAGGCGGCCGAGCAGGTATTGATCCCTGTACCGTCCGGCGTGCGAGTCCTTGTTGTCGATGACGTGAAGTTAAACCGCGACGTGCTGCACGACCTGCTGCTGCACTTCGGTCACAAGGTGACGACCGCCGCGACCGGCGCTGAAGCGCTTGAACTGGTGGCGACCCAAGGCTTCGAAGTGGTTATTACGGACATCTTCATGCCGGACATGGACGGCCTGGAACTGGGTCGGCGATTGCGCAGGCAGAAGTATGCGGCGCGCCTGGTGGGGCTGACAGCCGCCTACGACGAACAGCTTCGGATGGATTGCGCGGCTGCCGGTTTCGATCTTGTCCTGTCCAAACCGGCCAGCGGCGATACTCTGCAACTCGCAATCAGCGGGGTGCTGGAGATGCCGGGAGCTGCCGAAACCGGGGATGCGACCAAGATCCGGCGGTTCGAGCCTCGATACGTGGATAGCTACGTTGGTACGCTGGGCGCCGAGCATGTCCGACATCTCGTCCATGATTTCCGTCAGACCATCGAAATCGAAACTGCAATGGCCGCCGACGCGCTGGAGAGCGGAGACAGCGCGGCATCTTCTAAGGCCCTGCACAAGATGGCAGGTGCTCTGTCGACAGTTGGCTTGTTGCGCCTCGGAACTCGTCTGGAGACCACGGCGAGCGCGCTGCGGTCTGGATCAAATCCCACTGTGGATCTCGAAGCGATCCGGGCAGAGTTGGCAGACGAGATAGCCGAACTCGAGACCTACCTGAACAGCAAGATGGCTCTCGAGGATGGATACGCTGCCTGAGTGGTCACGCTTTGGGCGGGCGCAGTGTATAACCGATGCCAGTGACTGTGACGATCATACCTTCACCGTCCGTTCCCAGCTTGCGCCGGATCCGGCTGACAAGGACATCGACGGTACGTTCGGTCGATGTCTCCTTGCCCGTTGAAATGGCGTCGAGCAGTTGACCCCGAGTTTGTATGCGGCCCTGCGACCGGAAAAGGGCATTCAAGAGGTTGAATTCGGCACGGCGCAAGTCGACCGGAACGCCGGCCGGATCCCTCAGAACCCGCCCGTCAGGATCAAGGCTCCACCCGCCCACATCGATCCGGGTTTCGTCAGTTTTGGACAGGGGGCGGATCAGGCGCCGTAGTCGCAAGACCAGTTCACGCGGTTCCACGGGCTTGACGACAAAATCATCGGCGCCGAGTTCAAGCGCTGTCAGGCGTTCGTCGAGACCATCGCAGGCCGTGACAACGACCACCGGTGCGCTTGTTCTTTGACGTATGCTTCGAAGTAGAGCGATGCCATCCTCGTCCGGCAGCCCAAGGTCGAGCAGGATGGCAGCGATGGACCAGTGGTCGAGTTCAGCCAGTGCCTCCTGGGCGCTCCCTGCCCGAACCGTTGAAAATCCCTCGTTCTCCATCAATGCACTCAGGAGCCCCTGAACGAAGAGGTCGTCCTCGACGACCATAACACGCGGCCTGACTTGCTTTGTCGGCACTTTCGCCTCCCGCCGTGACACACCGTTTAACAATCATGCAACAGCGATGCGAAACTCAAGCAAAATTCTTGCCGTAAGGTCAACTTGCGGCCAGCGCCAAATCCGGACCGGAGCCGTGCCCCACCCTTCACCGATGGAGGATTGCAATATGAATGTCATTTCCAGAAATTTTGGCGTTTGTGCCGCCCTCGCCATAGGCCTGCTGATGCCGGCCGAGACTCTGGCAGAAAGTTCTATCCACTTTGCATCGACCGTCCAGCCGGACAGCCTGCCAAAGGGCAAGCGTAGCTCCTTGGACTTATATATGACGGCCGAGGAAGCCTCGGCATTCCTCGCGCAAAACCCCGACGCACTGCTGATCGACATACGCACCCGGGCCGAGGTTTTTTTCGTCGGAATCGCCGAGGAGGCTGACAAGAACATTCCCTACATGGTCATGGATGAATTCTGGGAATTCGACGATGTAAAAGGTGCCTACAAGATGGAGGTCAACTCGAATTTCGACAAGGATGTTGCCGACCTGGTTCGGGAAAAGGGGTTGTCGAAGGACAGCCCGATCATCCTGATGTGTCGTTCCGGCAGTCGCAGCGCTCGGGCTGCGGATCTCTTGGCGCAGGTTGGTTATTCCAAGGTCTTTTCGGTCGTCGACGGCTTTGAAGGGGACAAGGGTACGGATGGCGCGCGCGGCGTCAACGGCTGGAAGAACGCACATTTGAGTTGGTCTTACAAGATTCGCCCCGATCAAGCCTACTGATCGGTTCAATTGTCGATCCGGAGCGGGTTGCTACCGCTCCGGTACAGACGGACACATCAAGCAATGCGGGACCTATCAGATTACGGCGAATGGGTTGATGTCGGGCACCGCCTCAGGGCAATGCGATTGCAGCGGGGCGTAACGCAGACCGTCTTGGCCAGAGCGCTTGGATTTGCGCATCCATCTTCAATCTCGAACATCGAAAAAGGCCGCCGTGCCGTTTGCGAGGAGGTCCTGAAGCGCTTTGCCATAGTGCTGCAATGCGATATCGAAGAGTTGGGCGGCAAAGGGAAGTGACATACAGATGCCCAAAAAGGCTGAACGCGTCGATGTCTGTTTCAGGGGAAAACATTTTACATACCGCGCAGGTGAAACCGACGTGAGGGCGTTCTGGTTTGGTAGACCGTTCGATTAGAGTATCCGACCTTTTAGGTATGACTGATCCGGTTCATGCTTCACCGAAAGGAAGCATGAATGACCATCTCGAAAGAAATTCTGGACGAACTGCTGCAGGGCGTTGAGCGCCCTGAAGACTTGCTCGGCGATGACGGGCTGATGAAAGAACTGAAGATCAGGCTCATGGAACGGATGCTCTTGCGCCGTACGGTCCGCTTTTCCCAAAAGCGGGTAGCTATCTCATCGCTGCGTAGCCGTTTGATGTGTCAAGAGCGGACGAAACGGGTATTCGACCTGCGCGCTTTTAAGGCAGCAACCGACCCACGCGAGCCTTTCGTCGGGCTTCCAGCGAACGGCTGCGGCGAACTCCACGTCGAGAGTTTACTTCGTCACCTGTCCGGAGGCGAACAACTGTGGCGCAATAGCGATCATCACGACGTTGTCCGATGGCGTCAGGCCGAGCTTGCCGCAAAGGCGCTCCGACGCCATGTTCCCTTCGCGAATGCCCGTGAAGAAGCACCCGTAGCCGAAACGGGTCCGCATTTCCAACATTGACCTCGCCCCCAGTAATAGGGCGATCCCCTGCCCACGCCTTGCTTGGTCGGTTGCCAGCATCCCCCACCAGGCCAGACCCGCCTTCGGGTGATCGGGATGGAACTGCGCGACTGCAGCGGTGGACCCGACGATTCGGCCCGTCCCGTCCCGGGCGAACAGGCAGACCGCCGGGCGGCAATGGCCCCGCATGAAGGCCCCCATCGGGAGAAGCACGTCGCAGGACCCCGTCAGAGCATCAAGTTGCGCCATGTCCTCCGCCGAGGTTTCGTCATCCACCGCGACGATCTCAAGGTCCGACGGCAGAGGTTTCGACCCTATTATTCGCTCCGCGGTGGCGAGTGTCCCTTCGCTACCTTGCCAGGAGACGTACTGGTCCGTTCTCAGTCCGGCACGTTCGAGCGCATCGCGGCGTAAAACGGCTTCGGCCTTGTGCAGCCCCTCGACCGAAGACGCTCCCTGAAGCCGTGCCAGCGCAATCTGAGTGTCGACGTTTGTAGCCGTGGTGTCGGCCAAGCCTACTGCGCGCCCATGGCAGCAGAACCGAAGATCGTCCTTCAAAAGCGTCCAGATGTCGGCTGCGCGCCGCTGGAGGGCTTGCTGGTTGGGCCCGCCAAAGAACTCATCGACAAATGCGCCCATGAAAACTCCGATCCACGTCAGGCAATTGAAAGTCCGGTTCACGGTGCCCGTCAGATCAGCCAATGACAACCCTCATTCAACCCGGGCATTTCCCGCATATCTCCAGCTTGTTCGACGTGTCTCCCCCTTGACCCTTCACTGATCGCCACGCAAAGGTCCGATTGCCGCTCTTCGTGGCGAATGCGGCGCCTAACACCAAGGTCTAAATCGGGCTCGACTGAGACATCTGCGCGTTTTGGTCAGGTGGGCGGCAGAAAAGATGCCGATCAACTTCACTGACGGCTCAGCGGGCTTTCCTGACGTTCGAGTATCTTCGTTTTCGAGCAACTTTCGGCTATTATGTTCGCCAATTCTCGAATTTTGCACGGTGAGCCACATGAAAATCCGGCTGTTGAACGAGAATCTTGTATCCGACCTTTGCTGGCTGGCGGAATATGGATTCTCGGCTTGGATCGAATACGGTGATACTAAAATCCTCTTCGATACGGGCTGGTCCGATGTATGGCGTCGAAACGCCGAGACCGCAGATATTGATCTGGACAAGGTGGACGTAATAGCTCTGTCCCATTTCCACAGCGACCATTCTCGTGGCTTGCTGTTTCACTCCTTCAAACAGAAGAAAAAGCTTGTCCTGCACCCGCGTGTCATGACTGCACTCCTCGATCCATTCATCGAGCCGGTTGATCGCCATCTCCCTCACAAATACGCAGAGATTGAACAGAAGATCCGCGCTGATTTCCAAGTTGTTGAAGCACAAGAGCCGTTGGAATTCGTACCTGGAGCTTTCTTCCTTGGCCAAATTCCCAGGGTCACATCTTTTGAGCGCGGATATTACTACGAAGACCCGATGGACGACGACACAGCTTTGGCTTTTCGGACTGAACGCGGAGCGGTAGTGGTCACAGGATGCTCGCACAGTGGTATTTGCAATATTTGTACCCATGCCAAGGAAGTCACAGGGCAGGACTTGTTCGCCGTCATCGGCGGATTTCATCTGGTCAATCCAGAAAAGCCTGCGGTGAATGAAACAATTGACTGGTTCAAAACAGAGAAAATCCCACATCTCCTTCCCGTTCACTGCGTTTCGTTCGACATCCAAGCCCGCCTTCAAACCGAATTTGGCTACGAACGTCCTGGTGCCGGTTCATTGATCGAACTCTAGCAAGTGATGTGGCAACTCTGGGCTCGATTACCCAGTTCGCTGCGCTCGGCACAAACGGCCGCTTCAGGCGTTACGTCCGACGTGCTCCGGCTGCGCCATCCACGCCAACGGAAAAGGCTCCAGCGCCCTCGCAAGCGTCACCTCCGGTCCCTGCTTCCCGTCCAGGATCGCTTCAACGATGTCGGGTGCGAGCAGTGTCAGGCGCAGCACGCGTGTCATGTATGAGGGCGCAATCCCCTCGCGCTCGGCCAGTTCGGCGATGGTGACGAACTCACCCGACTCCAGAAACCTCTTCCAACGAAAGGCGCGCGCCAGCGCCTTGACCAGGACGCTGTCTGTCCGGTGCGGCTGAGTGGCGCCGTCTGGTAGCTGCATCTCTTTCCGCCCGCCGCGCTTCACGATGCGGAACGGGACATGGAGCGTCACAGTCTCCGGGATCGGCGTGCTGCGGTTCATGCGGCCGCCTCGATGCCGCCGGCCGTCACCTCGCGCTCGAACTGGGCGAAGGACAGCAGGATGTTCAGCGTCAGCCACCCCATGGAGGTGGTCGTGTTGAACGACTGCGTGACCGAGACGAACGTGACGCTGTTACGGTCGAACACTTCGACCAGCTTGGCGAAATCGGCCAGCGAGCGGCTGAGGCGGTCGATCTTGTAGACCACGACCACGTCGACCAACCCGTCCTCGATGTCAGCCATCAGTCCCTTCAGGCCGGGCCGTTCCAGCGTGCCGCCGGAGATGCCGCCGTCATCGTACTGATCGCGGACCAGCACCCAGCCCTCGGAGCGCTGGCTGGCGATGTACGCCTCGCAGGCCTCGCGCTGGGCGTGAAGCCATGAAAGCCACTGTCCATGAAGCGGGCGCAGCACGCTCCGAACATATTGCGCAGATGCAAGTTGTCCTGGTCGATATCGACCATGGTGACATTGCAGCAAAGCGCAGCCACCTGATCCAGCACCTGGGGCCGCCAACACTCGAAGTCGCATCGGGTGGCGTAACGGCCGAGGGTCAGGACAAGCTGCACCTCTATTGGCGGCTCACGGAGCCTGCCGAGGGGGAGGATATTGTCCGCGTCTGCCGGGCCCGCCAGATGATTGCGGCCAAGGTGGGCGGCGATCCTTCGTTCAAACCTGCGCATTCCCGAGGCCGAGTTCCAGGCCATGCTGGCCCGCGCCGCGGAAGAAGGCGCCCGGCGCGCGCTGGCCGATGTCGGGCTCGAGGGCGAGACCGCCGCGCTCGACATCCGCGACCTGCGCTCTTTGCTCGACTGCATCCGCTTCGTGCGCCGCACCGCCGTGCAGACCAACCGCGCCGTTGGTGGCGCGATGCGTTCCAAGCACATGGACGGTGCGGCCTTCGATATCGCCATGTCGAACCATGACCCGGTCGTGTTCGAGGCGGCGGCACGCGCAGTCGGGTTCCTTGGGTTCGGCTTCTATCCGCGCTCGGGTTTCATCCATGTCGATCTTGGGCCCGCGCGTCAGTGGGGCAAGCGGTTTCCGATCCGAGCGACCTCATTCGCCGAGGACGCGCCACCCGCGCGCGAGGTGTTGGCCGACAGTCGCACAATGAAGGGTGGCGGGGCCGCAGGTGTCGCGACACTAGGCGCGGCCGGGGTCGAGGTCGCGCAAAGCGTCCTCGCGGAAACTCAGTCCGCAGTTCTGCCGCTGGTGCCATATCTCGACACACTCCGCTGGGTGTTCATCGCCGTGGCGCTCGGTGGGATCGGGGTTACGATCTACGCCCGCCTTGATGACTGGAAACGGGGGAAGAGGTGATCGCCAGCATTCTCGGCGGGATCGCCGCCAGCCCATCGATGCGGGCCGCCTTGCGCTATGGGACCATCGCCCTCGCCATCATCCTGTTCCTGCTGTCGTTCCGCCGCGCTGGGGAGCGCGTTGGTCGCCTGGCAGAACGTCTCGAAACCACGGAGAAGGCCAATGAAACTCAACGCCGGATGCTGGAGGCAGCGGCTCGCCGTCCTCGGAATCGCGACGAGCTGGTTGACCGGCTGCGCGACGGCGGATTTTGAAGCAGGCGGTTTAGTGAGATGTCCGCCGGTCGTTGAGTACAGAAGGGAGGTTCAGGCGCGGGCGGCAGGGGAGCTTGCCTTGCTGCCGGAAGACGCAGTGATTGCGGAGATGCTTGTCGACTACGCCGTGTTGCGGGAGCAGGCGCGCCTGTGTTCTCGTCCTTGATCAGAAGCGGACTCGCAGCTTAAGGTCATGCGGCAGCGTAGCTGGTGAACACCTCGGTCGATCCGTCGCGCCGGATCAGGAACACATCGTAGGCTTCGCGTTCACTTTCCGGACCCATGCCGGGCGATCCGAAGGGCATGTCGGGCACTGCTAGGCCCACTGCGTCCGGACGCTCATCCAGCAGACGGCGAATGTCGGCAACAGGGACGTGGCCCTCGATTATGTAGCCATCAATCCGCCCAGTATGGCAGGAGACCATGTTTTGCGGGATGCCGTTGTCTATCTTGTAACGCCTCAGACGCGTACCGCTGCTCTCCTCGGTCGTGACATCAAAGCCGCCGTTCTCGAGTATCTCGATCCAGGCCGAGCAGCAGCCACAGTTTGGGTCCTTCATCACATGGATCGCCGGTCTGGTTTCAGCCATGGCGGGGACCCGCATGGTGACCGAAGCTGCAATCGCGCCGAGCATCAATTCGCGGCGAGAGATCCTGTATTCCACAGATATCACTCCTTCGTCGGGCCATTTCTGCCAGGTAACTCTCTGGAGAAACGAGCGTTTGCTTTCCTTACGCAGACAATCATACACAGTTTGTCCATTTCCTCAGATTTTCAAGTGATCACTTCTTCCTGAACAGGCCGAAATGGAACCGCTGCACGTCGCCCCTCGGCGTGTGGTGTTCGTGCTTCTGCGACCGGATCAAGCGGTAGTCTTGGCCGAGCAGTTTTGCCAGAAGCGTCACGTCATAGCGGGCGACCGGCAGTCCGCTGCACTTCTCCGGGCCATCTGGCGCGAAGGTGCCGATGATGGCGTGAGCTCCCGGCTTGAGGGCCCGGTCCATAACCCGCAGATAGGCTTCCTGATCGGCGGTTTCGATCAGGAAGTGGAACGCAGCCCGGTCATGCCACACATCGAAGCTCCGCGAAGGTTGCCAATCGAGGACATCCGCCATAACCCATTCTACCGGGACGTCTTCAGTCAGCCGAGCGCGGGTATTTGCCAGGGCCGTCGCTGACAGGTCGAGCACGGTGATCCGGCGGAAGCCCTGTTCCAGCAGACAATCCACCAGCCGCGACGACCCGGCACCGACATCGACGATGGCGGCGTCGATGGTTGCCCCTGTCGCGGCGATCAAGTCGAGCGAGATCTGCGGGCGCTCCTCAAACCAGCTGGTCTCAGCATCGGCCTTGCTCTGGTAGACGTCTTCCCAGCGGTTCGATTTGTCGGTCATCGTTCCTCCCTCAGAGACCGATCCGCCGCAGTCGCAACGCGTTGGAGATGACCGAAACCGACGACAGGCTCATCGCGGCCGCCGCGATCATCGGCGACAGGAGAAGGCCGGTGACGGGGTAGAGCAGTCCTGCTGCGATGGGGACGCCAAGCGCGTTGTAAGCGAAGGCGAAGAACAGGTTTTGCTTGATGTTGCGCAAAGTGGCGCGTGCGAGCTTGCGCGCCCGGACGATGCCCATCAGGTCGCCGCCCAGCAGAGTGATTCCGGCGCTTTCCATCGCCACATCCGCGCCCGTGCCCATGGCGATGCCGACATCCGCGGCGGCCAGCGCGGGCGCGTCGTTCACCCCGTCGCCCGCCATCGCGATCTTGTGGCCCTCTCGACGCAACTGGTCGATCAGGTCCTTCTTCGCCTCGGGCAGGATGCCCGCGCGCACTTCGTCGATCCCCAGCTTGCCCGCCACTGCTTGCGCCGTGCGTTCATTGTCGCCGGTCGCCATAATGACCCGCAGACCCTGGGCATGAAGTTCGCGGATCGCCTGCTCGGTGCTGTCCTTGATCGGGTCGGCGACCGCCACGATGCCGACGAGCGCGCCATCGAGAGCGACGAACATCGCCGTCTTGCCCTCGGCGCGCAGGGTGTCGGCATGCGCCTCGGCGGCGCCCGTGTCCAGGTCCATCTCACGCATCATCGCCGCGTTGCCGAGCGCCACGGCACGGCCGCCGACCGTGCCGCGCACGCCCTTGCCGGTGACAGCATCGAAGTCTGTGGCTTCCTCCCGCGGGGCCCCTTGTGCTTCTGCCCCCTCGACGATCGCCTCGGCTAGTGGGTGTTCCGAACCGCGCTCCAGCGCCGCCGCCAGCGACAGCAGGGCGGCCTCGGGAATGTCCGCCAGCGCCACGGTGTCAGTCAGCTTCGGCTTGCCCAAGGTCAGAGTGCCGGTCTTGTCCACGATGAGCGTATCGACGGCCGCCATGCGTTCCAGCGCCTCGGCGTCCTTGATCAGTACGCCCGCCTGTGCCCCGCGTCCTGCTGCCGTTGTGATCGAGATCGGCGTGGCCAGCCCAAGCGCGCACGGGCAAGCGATGATCAGGACGGACACCGCCGAAGCGATCGCGAAGACCAGCGTGGGCTCGGGGCCGACGGTCAGCCAGACGACGAAGGCGACGATGGCGATGACCACGACCGTCGGCACGAATACCGCCGCCACGCGGTCGGCCAGCCCCTGGATCGGCGCGCGCGAGCGGCGCGCGTTCGACACCATCGCCACGATCTGCGCCAGCACCGTGTCCGAACCAACCTTGCCCGCCTCGATCACAAGGGAGCCGTTCTTGTTGATCGTGGCCCCGGTCACCGCATCGCCCGGGCCCTTTTCGACGGGCATCGACTCGCCGGTCAGCATGCTTTCGTCCAGCGACGAGCGGCCGTCGATCACGGTTCCGTCGACCGGGACCGCGTCACCGGGGCGCACGCGCAGCCGGTCGCCCTCCATGATATTCTCCAGCGGGGCGTCATATTCGGTACCGTCTGGCAGGATACGCCGTGCGGTCTTCGGCGCCAGATCCAAAAGCGCGCGGATCGCATCCCCGGTGCGCTCGCGCGCCCGAAGTTCGAGAACCTGGCCCACGAAAACCAGCGTCACGATCACGACCGCTGCTTCGAAGTAGGTGCCGACGCCGTGGCCCATCCGGTACTGTTCCGGAAACACCCCCGGCAGGAACGTGGCGACGATCGAGTAAAGGTATGCCGCCGCCACGCCGATGCTGATCAGCGTCCACATGTTCGGGCTTCGGTTCACGATCGAATCCCAGCCGCGCCGGAAAAATGGCAGCGCCGCCCAGAATATGATGGGCGTGGCCAGCAGAAACTCGAGATAGCTGGCCGTCTGATGCCCGATCCAGTCGCGCACCGGCAGCGCCACCAGTTCACCCATCGTCAGGATAATAAGCGGCACCGCGGCGGCAGCCGAGATCCACATCCGGCGTGTGAAGTCTGTCAGCTCCTCGCTGGACTCGTCGGAGGGCACCATCGGTTCCAGCGCCATGCCGCAGATCGGGCATGACCCCGGCGCATCCCGAACAATCTCGGGGTGCATCGGGCAGGTGTACTGGACGTTGGCCGGTGCGGCCTTCTTTTGTCCGTCGGCCCTTCCCGAGGCATAGAACCACGGATCCGCCGTGAACTTCGTCTGGCATTTCTCCGAACAGAAATGGAAGGGCTCGCCCTGGAACTCGGCGTGACGTCCATCGGGCTTGACTGCAACCGTCATCCCGCAGACCGGGTCCTTCGCCGTCTCGGCCTCCGAGGGCACGTCGGGTGCCGCGTGGTGGTGATCGTGTTCCATGGTCTGTGCGCCTTTTGGTCTTTTTCTCAGCTTGCCACCTCCAGCGGTTGGAAGGTCAAGCCCATTTCAATCTTGGTCGGGAAGGCTCTCTTCAGGCTATCTCCGCATCGCCACCCAGAGCAGCGGTAAGCCCGTCACGAGGCCGAGACCGAGCACTGCCCAAGTCGCGCGCCCAAAGTCTCCGCTGACCGCCTCACCCCCGAAATGGGCGAGCAAGAAGCTTGCCGGAATGATACCGGCCAGCGTGGCGAAGGCGAACCGCCAGGCGTGCAGGCGACTGAGCCCCGCAGCGTAACTGATCATATCGAAAGACACGAACGGCATCAGGCGGCTGGCGAAGACCGTCGCGGTCAACGCGGTCTGCGAGCCGAGCAGCCCGGCATCGACGCGGTCACCAAAGACCCGTCGCAGGACATCATGCCCCAGAACTCTCGCGAGGCCGAACGCGATCAGTGCCCCGAGTTCCGCGCCGATCACGACCTGTACTGTTCCCCAGACATGCCCGTAGGCAGCACCGGCGGCCAGCGCGATGGGCGCACTCGGGATCGGGCTGGCCACGACCGCGAGGGTCATGAGCGTGACGATCAGAACCGGCCCCCAGATCCCGGCGCGCGCCACCAGCATCTCCAGACGCTCGCCGCCTATCAGGCCGCGTGCCTGGTCGAAAGAAGAAGGCGTGAATAGCCAGGCACCGAGCACGGCGATCCCGAGGATCGCCATCACCATGAGGATGATTGCGCGCAACCCCACCTCAGATCGAGGCAACGGCCTTCGCGAGAAGGTCTCAGACCTGGCCCGCAACAGCCGTAAGTTCGCGGTTCTCGATCGCCTGCATCGACGCCACCGGGTCGATGGCGCTGATCTCGACGCCATCTTCGACCTCGCGCAGGATGACGTTGCACGGCAGCATCGCCCCCACACGCGGCTCGATCCCGATGGCGTGATGCGCCATCTTCGGTTTGCAGGCACCAAGGATGCGATAGGCCGGCATCTCGACATCCAGCTTCTTCTTCATCGTGGCCTTGACGTCGATCTCGGTCAGCACGCCGAAACCCTGATCCGCCAGCGCCTTGCGCGCACGAGAGTCAATATCGTCGATACCTGCGCCGGAGATCACGCGATTGATCGTGTAGGTCATTGCGAAGTCCTTTTTCCTATTTCCGAAGATATTTGATCAGCGCCGCTATGGCCAAAACCACCAGCACAAGGATCAACAGGCCGAACAGCCAGCCAAACCCCATCCCGAAACCCATTCCGAAGCCCATGTCGTTCCAATTCATCTTCTCGTCCTCCTAGGCTGCAACCCTAAGGGGCGCCTAATAAACAGGCCTCACTACTGCATGCGCAGTATAGCATAGGATCGGTGTCTGGACGGCGGGGCGCCCTTTCCGGCTTCCGCCTATTGTCGAAGAAGTTTGATCGGTGCCTCTATGGCCAAGATCACCAGTACGAGGATCAGCAGGGCGCAGAGCCAGCCAAGGCCCATACCGGTTCCCGTGTCGTTCCAATTCGTGTTCCCTTCCTTACGGGCAGTTGCTGCACGTTGCGCCGCGCCGTCGGCTGTTGCAGCAACTTTGGGCAGCAAAGCATCTCAGAACTGATCGGCTTCGACATCGACGATGGACAGTAAGGGTACATGAACGAGGTCGCGCAGCGCATCGGCTAAGTACTTTCGTCACCTCATTCGCAATGTGAGCCAAATCAGAAGCGAGATGCCGAGTATCGCCGACAGCGCCGATCCGCCGAGAATACCCAACTTTGCCGCATTCAGGACGGAACTGTCGAATGCGAGGCCTGCGATGAACAACGACATCGTGAAACCGATCCCCGTCAGAAAAGAGCCGGCCAGAATGAAGGGCCACGACAAGCCCGGCGCGAGTTGCGCCAGGCCGGATCGTACGGCAAACCAGCTGAACCCGAGGACGCCGATCGGTTTTCCCAACACCAGGCCGACAATGATCGCCAGCGAGACCGGTTGTACGAAATCGACACCCTGAACCGTGATGCCGGCATTTGCCAGTGCGAAGATCGGCATGATTGCAAAGCCGACCCAGGGGTGCAGCATCATCTCGAGCCGTTCGACTGGTGAGAGCGACTCAGTGACCGCTCTGCCGGCTTGACGCAGGTCGCGGTGGCTTGCGGCATCTCCTTGTCGACGATCGCCGGCCGGAACGGCGAGTACCCGCCCAAGGATTGCACGCAGGCGGGCATCGCTCACCCATATGCGCGTTGGCGTCATCAGGCCCAGAATGACACCTGCAATGGTCGCGTGGACGCCGGAAGCATCGAAGCATAACCAGACTGCCGCTCCCAGAAGGAAATAGACCGGTACACTTCTGATCCCGAGGCGCGACGCGCCTGCGACGATACCAATCCCCAGAAAGCCCAATCCGAGAGCCGACCAGTTCAACGCCTCACCGTAACCGAAGGCGACCACGAGGATTGCACCCACGTCGTCAAAGATGGCCAGAGACAGCAGGAACAATCGCAAGGTGGGCGGGATCCGGCTTCCGAATAGAGCCAGGCACCCGATCACGAAGGCCGTATCGGTTGCCATCACGGTTCCCCAGCCATGTATGCCGGGCTGGCCGGACATCAGCGCAAGATACAGAGAGACCGGCACGACCATGCCACCCAAGGCGCCTGCGAACGGCAGGGCGGCCTGTCGAGGGTTTCGCAATTCGCCCAGCACCAACTCGCGCTTGAGTTCCAGAGAAAGCACGAAGAAGAAAAGGGTCATCAGACCGTCGTTGATCCAGTGCCGCAGAGAGCGGGTGAAATCCAACGAGCCGAATGTGAGGCCGATGGGGGTCTCCCAAAAACGAAGAAAGCCTTCTTGCCACGGCGAGTTGGCCAGCCCCAAAGCCAGCAGAACAGCCAGGAGCAGGAGTCCACCTGCTGCCGCTTCGATCTTCAGGAAGCGTGCGAATGGTTTCGTTATGCTGTCGGCGGCCTCATGGGGCAGGCCTTGATGAGTATCGATCACGGGAGAAGCATACCTTTTGGGGTCCACAGAGTCTTTGCCATCGCAACGCGGCTGAGCTGACCACCAGAAGCAGTTGCCGGCGCCTCAGCCGCGTCCGGGACGGCTCAGGCGGCAAGCGTCCGGGCCTCCGCGAATGAAAGAAGTTTCCGGTGCTTCTCGTCCCATAGGTGCAGTCGTGCGCAATGGAAGCTTTCCCAAAGTGTAATGTGCCTCGTCTGTGCCAGGATCGCGTGATCCGCGATCACCTCGGGCAAGCGGTAGAATGGGATCCGGCTGGCCAAGTGATGCACGTGGTGGACGCCGATATTGCCCGTGATCCATCGCAAGATTCTGGGAAGGTCGTAGTACGAACTGCCGTGAAGGGCTGCCTCGTGGATGTTCCAGGAATCCTCGTGCTGCCAGCTGGTTTCTTCGAATTGGTGCTGGACGTAGAAGAACCACATGCCGACGATAGCGGCCAGAAACATCGTGGGCAGGAACACGAACAGCAGCACGTCCCAGCCGCCCAGCCAGACAACAGTAGTCAAGATGAGGGCAATGGCTGCATTCGTCGCCATCGCGCTCATCCAATAGCGCCGACCGGCTCGCATCAGGTGAACGGGCAGCCGGTTCTGAAAGAAGAAGGTATAGAACGGCACCACCGCGAACAGAAAGATTGGATTGCGGATAGTTCGATAGAGGGCCTGGCCAAGCCATCCTTTCTGCTGATACTCAGTCACCGTCAGGGTCGGGATGTCTCCGACACCCCTCCGGTCGAGATTGCCGGCCGAGGCATGATGAATCGCATGAGTCCGTCGCCAGACGTCGTAGGGCGTGAGTGTGACGACACCAAGCACCCGGCCGATCCAGTCGCAAAGGCGCCGGTCGCGGAACAGGGATCCATGCCCGCAATCGTGCTGAATAATGAACAGACGGACGAGGAAAGCAGCATTCGCCAAGGCCAGAGCTAGGGCGATGGCGGTGCTGATCGTCAGCATCCACCAGGCCGCTGCCCATAATGCGACGAACGGCACGAGGGTGACTGCAAGTTCGAAAACGCTTCGGGAGGGACGCGGCTGGCGGTATCTCGCCAGCGTCCTCGTCCAGTCCGACGCGCTTAGGTGCGTATTGTCCCGTACTGGAACGTTGATACACGAGGGGATGCCGGCATCCGGGGAGACACCTGCGGATGGACCCTCCGGCGCGTGGGCTTGACCCGGCAATGCGCCCGGACGCCGTTCATCATCCCACTGGGCGGAGCGCACATCGCCATCAAGCCCGTCGTTGCTGGGAGGCATGTCCCGATCGTCGGGCGGTTGAAGCGGCAGGTGGGGCAATGGGGAATTAGATCGGAGGGGCAATCTGGGGTCCTCTTTGGTGGAAAGTGTTCGGGTCAAGGCCTGCGTACGGAGTTTTCACCAGCGATGATTCGGTTGATGAGAGCCGCAACAGCTTGGTGCATTTCCGCGTTCGGGCCGGTGTCTTTCTCGTGGGTTGCCGCGGCATCGCGGAGAACCCCGATGATCTCGTGCTCTGGTAGCAGCTTGCGGTCTTTCATCGCCAGCAGAAGCGCTTCGCAGATCGACAGGGCCGCCATGCCGGCATAATCTGTTTTGTCTGGCAACGTGGGCGCTCCTCGCTGTGAATTGGCGTGCATGACTGTGGCGCGCCAGAGTGGTCCGCTCCTTTCTTGCAGGAAATGTGCTAGGATGGGCTGATCTGAAGCAGTGGCTAGGCCTGAATTTTCGCGACTGCCTCCATCAGAACCTGCTGATACTTCGAGGACGTATATGACCGACGAGGCGCACAGCCCCTTCATTCGCAAGCTTTCGGCTTTCGTCGTCTTGTCGGAAGCGGAGCTCGCTGTGCTTGCGCGGCTGCACCGACGCCGCCGGACGTTCGCTGCTGGACAGGACATGGTACATCAGGGGCAATCCGCCCAGACGGCTTACATCTTGTCGGCGGGCTGGGTTTGTTCCTACAAGATCCAGCCGGATGGGACGCGCCAGATCGTCGATTTCCAGGTGCCTGGGGATTTTCTTGGATTGCGCAGCGTGCTGTTACGCACCTCGGACCACAGTTTCGAACCCATTGTTGACATCGAAGCCGTCGAGGTTCTGGCGCATGATCTTCTTGATGCGTTTGCACAGACCCCTCGCCTGGCGACCGCCATTCTCTGGGCTGCGTCAAGGGACGAGGCGATGGTGGTGGAGCACCTTGTCGGGATCGGTCGACGCGATGCAGACGCCCGCATGGCGCATTTCCTGCTGGAGCTGGGATCGAGGCTTGCGCTGGTCGGCATGGGTAGCAAGAAGGGGTTCGACTGCCCGCTGACGCAGTACCACCTTGCCGATACGCTGGGGTTGAGCGCGGTCCATGTGAACCGTGTCCTGCGGCAGCTTCGCGAACACGCCCTGGTAACCTTTCGGAACGGCCGCGTGACGTTTCACGACTATGAGGGGCTGGTGAAACTTGCCGAGTTCGATCCTGCATATCTGGACCAGGCCGGGCCGCTCCTGAAATGAGCGGGCCGCCCTCCGCTGCGCGGCAGGCGACCCCGGTGATCACGTCAAACGCTGGAGGTCACGCGAGAGCGTGGGTCACCGCGTCGAGTTCCTTGTTTGTCTCGGCATCGTTCCTGGCCGTGTTTGCCTTGTCGGCGGCCTGGTAGTGCTTGAGCGCCGTGTCCTTCTTCGCGCCAGCGGGCGCCTTGTCCAACGCGGCCTTCACGGATGTCATTTTCTCGGCGGTCTTGTTCTGTTCGGGAGTCATTGGAAATGTCCTTTCATGGACGATCCGAGAATAAGAAGCGTGCAGACATGCCGACCTTTCTTGGGATCGGCACGCCCACACGCTTCTCAGGTACTCGGAAAAAAATGCACCGCCAAATATTCGGCGGGCACGTCTCACTTAGACGGTATCACCAGTCCCCTGCACTGACGCAGGTTAGTCCCGGCGCTTGTCGCAGGTCGATTGACGTCATGGCACTCACGTCACTACGGTTTGCTGGTGGGAAACCCTCAGCCATGTGTCATCATCGTATAGGTAGGTTGAGGCGCAGAGCGCCTTGTAGATCGGCACATCGGGTTTCTCTGCCGAGACGCGATAGGTGAGAATGGCGATGTCACGACACCGCATCACGCGCCGTTCGGCCATGACAACGGAGCGCCAGCCGGTCCTTTCACGAAGGTGGGTCCAGATCTGATCGCCCTGGAGGATGCCGGGCGGATAGGGGAAGACCATGACGGCGTTGGTCGCAGTCGTTGCCCGCGCGTTGTCGGCGCCACTGGTCCAGAAGTGTTCCTCCATGTCCCAGAGAACGCCCTGTTCGCGAGGCGACAGCGTGCCGGACTTGTGTGCCGCATGTGCCGGTCTGCCCACGGTTGCGGTTGAGACGGTCATTCGCCTGACCCTGACCCGCCAACCATGAACATCTGAAACAGTGCGAAGATGATCGCGAGCACCGCCCAGATCGCTCCGCTTGTTCCTGGCCGGCCGCCGGCCACCGTCGAGGCGGCTCGCTTCAGACTACCTGACGCCCGGTCTTCGGGGAGCAGCTGGCTCAAGTCTCGTGCGACCTTACCGTGATCGCTGGCGAGCGCAGGAACGTCCCGAAACCGGGCAAGCAGCGTTCCCAATCGCGCTCGCGCGGCGTCGCGCCCCAGCATGACCAGTTCAGCGGTTTCCTTCCATGGATCGAGGCCAAGCCGCGCAAGCGTGGAGAGCACGGTCACGGCATAGCCGTTCCGGTCCTCGCCGACGGAGGCATGGAGAAACCGATCGAACTCGGGCGGGTGCGGGTTGAGAACACTGGGGTCGGCCATTGCCAATCCTTTCAAGGGTTGCAGGAACGCAGATCGCCCCTGTTTCCCAAAGGATACGCGCAGGTCGGTCCCCGCGCCCTTACACAGGTCAGTGCGGGCAACCGCCCCCGGGGAGGTCGCAGCCGGTTCCGTGCCCGGGACTAACATGCGATAGCGCCAGTCGAACGATCACGGCGTACAAGAGAATAAATCGTTCGACTGGTCCGTCCCGAACTCCAAGGGGCCGTCAACAGTGGTGAGCGAAGGATCTGCCAACATCGCGGAGACCAGAGATGAACATGCGGTCGACCAGATCGAGGGTGACGTTTTCGAACCCGTTCACCTTGCCGGGATACCCGGGCGATTTGCCTGCGGGCGACTACGAAATTCTCGTCGAAGAGGAGCTTCTCCAAGGATTGAGCTTCGAGGCATATAGACGGACGGCCACCTATCTGACGGTGCGCGGAAGCGGCAGTTCTGCGGGACGGACCGAGTTGTGGGCGACTTCCGATGGCGACCTGGAAAAGGCGCTGAGCCGGGATGCGGCCACGACCAAACCGAACAAACACAGCGATGCGGCGCTTTCCCCGCAGGAGGATAGAACATGAACACTCCCGAATGGCTTAAACCTGGCATCTATGGTGCTGTGATTGGCGGCGCTTTTGTCGGCATCGTCGGATTTTCCTGGGGCGGCTGGGTGACCGGCGGAACTGCATATGACAGGGCGATGGCGATGTCCCGAGACGATGTCGTCGCATCAATGGTGCCGGTTTGCCTCGACATAGCCCGAACTGACCCCCAGCGAAGGAGCAAGCTGGAAACGATACGAGCCGCCTCGGCCTATCAGAGACGCGACGCCCTCATGGCCGCTGGCTGGGCGACGGTCCCCGGAACCGAAACCCCGGATCGCGACATCGCAAAAGCCTGCCTGGCATCGCTCGATGTCGATGCGATACCCGAGCGGTCGGAAACTACGGTCGACGAAGGATGAGCAGGTTCATCAAGGCGGCCGGAGCATGGATGCCGAAGCTCGGCCTGGGTATGGCGGTGATCGCTGCGACCGGCATGATAGCCTTTTCTTCGCTACCAGTTATTGCGCAGGATGGCACCGGGCCGGTCCCCAAGAATGCAGAGGCCCGGAACTATGGCGGTGGCTGGGACTGCGACCTGGGATACCGGGTAGATGACGCAGAATGCGTCGCCATCGACTTGCCCGAGAACGCCTATGCAACGGGCCGTTCATTCGGCACGGGCTGGGCGTGCCGACGTGGATACCAGGAAAAGGGTGGTTCAACTTGCGAAGCAATCCCGGTGCCCGAGAACGCGTTCTTGCGATCTTCGGGTTTCGGTTGGCAATGCGAGCGCGGTTATCGTTTGGATCGTAAGGCATGTATTTCGATCACTCTTCCAGAGAATGCATTTCTTACCAATGAAACCTCAGGTTCGGGGTGGGCCTGCGCGCGCGGTTTCACGGCGACGGCAGACGCATGCGCTCCCATTGCGGTTCCTAAGAACGGCTATCTCACCAATGCGGTCTATGGCGCCAAATGGATCTGCGAGAGGGGCTTCTTCGAGATCGATGGCCGCTGCGATCCCGTGAAACTTCCGGCAAATGCGTATCTTGACCCGGAGTCAAAAGAAACTGGATGGCGTTGCGACCGGGCATATGAGGCCGCGGACAACACCTGCGTTGCGATCGCCCTGCCGGCAAATGCCCATCTCGATCGATCTGGAAACAGGTGGCGCTGCGACCGCAGTTTTCAGCTCTCCAACGGGGAGTGCGTTCTTGGGCGATAGAGTGCCACAAGCCACCCATGGCGGCCTGTTCGGAAAACGGATGCGGATAGGATGCCGCCTGCTCTACCGGATGGTCCAGCCGACGCCGCTCGTCGCCATGCTGAACGTGCACTATTCTCGCTTTGGCGACCTGGAGAACGTCGACGAGCTAGTGACTTCACCAAGCGTGCCGCTCGAATCCTATCGTGACGGCTTCGGAAACTGGTGCACGCGGATGGTGGCGCCGGCGGGGGACTTCACCTTGTCCACGGACGGGATATTCCGCGATAGCGGTCTGCCCGATCCGGCCGCACCGGACGCCGGACAACATGCGGTTGAGGATCTACCGTTCGAGACGCTGGCGTACCTCCTTGGCAGTCGCTACTGCGATACGGATCTTCTGTCGGAAGACGCTTGGCGCCTGTTCGAGAGTACGCCGCCGGGATGGGCGCGTGTACAGGCGATCTGCGACTACGTCCACTCTGCCATTTCGTTCGACTACATGCAGGCGAGCGCAACACGCACGGCGTCCGAAGCGTTGGCCGGCCGGCAGGGTGTCTGCCGGGATTTCACCCATCTCGCAATCGCCCTCTGCCGTTGCATGAACATCCCCGCCCGCTACTGCACCGGCTACCTGAGCGAATTCGGTCAGCCGGAGCCTCATGCGCCAGACGATTTCGCTGCCTGGATGGAGGTCTTTCTAGGTGGCCGTTGGTGGGTTTTCGATCCACGAAACAATAACCCGCGCCTGGGGAGGATCTTGATCGCGCGCGGTCGGGATGCCGCCGATGTGCCTCTGACGCAGACGTTCGGCCCGAACATGCTGACCGAGTTCCATGTTTGGACGGAAGAACTGGACTGACCTTGGTATTCTTCGTGGCGTGCCATCGTAAATCGGGTCGCCAGCCCCCATATAGGTGATACCGATGCCAGGGATCCCGGTCCGAAATGGATAAGGAGTCGGCACCGGCCAATCAAAGGATCGATGACATGTCCTTCAAGGACCTTACCGCCAGAGCTGCGGCCGCAATGGAGCCGAAGCCTGCAGAGACCGCAACGCCCCCTGCCAAGGAGAACGAAGCCAAGGCCACCGGCAAGGAAGCGCCCGCGAAATCGAAGACTTCTTAAAAGGTGCACAGATCACGCGCCCCTTTCCCAAGAGGGGCGCGGACCACCCGCAGCAACAAGGGATAGGATCACGCCAATGGAAGACCTGACAAGCAAGACCGTTGCGGTCTTTTCCCGACCGTTCACCATTCCAGGCTTTGCCGAGATGCTCCCGGCAGGCGAGTACGAGATCGAAACGGAGCTGGTTTCTCCCCCGGATCAACAGGATCCCGAAGCCTGGAAAGCTTCCGTCCTGGTGAAGCTTCATCCCCGGACATCCCATCCTGGACTTGCACGAACTCTGACCGTTTCCCTTGCCGACCTCGACCATGCACGCGCCAGGGACAAGCTGACGGGCAAAGCCTTGTCCGACTTCTTCCTTGAGGAAATGCTGGCTGACCCGATGATACGCCTCGTGATGAAGGCCGACGGTGTCTCTGAGGCACATCTGCGCCATCTCTACGCCGGGCGCAGGAGGCCTGATCCCAACTATGATGCACGGCCTTCGAAGACGGCGGTCCAAATGGCGCGGGACGAGGAGTCGATCAAGACCGCCGAAAACGAAGGCATGCCTCCTAAACCGGACCCGGTGCCGCCCTTGAGCGCCTGCCAAACAGCGGGACGCACGTGATGACGAACAAGGCCACCGCCGAAGGTGCACCGCCAGACGACATCGCGACCGCAAGGGCATTGGGCGACGTCCTGCAAGAACGCCGATGCCTCCGATGCGAAACCATGTTCTGGAGCGAGGGTTTCGGAGAACGGATCTGCAGGCGCTGCAAAGGGTTGAACGCCTGGCGGAACGCCGTGCCCGTCAGCCCGGGCACATCTCGCCGCCGCTGATCCCCACAACCGCGTTGCTCGTCAATGAAAAGACGGAGGCTGAAAATGTCTAAGTCGCCAAAGGAATACGAGGTCGGCTATGGCAAGCCTCCGAAGGCAAGTCAGTTCAAGAAGGGGCAATCCGGAAATCCGAAAGGCCGGCCCAAAGAGGGCAAGAACGTGGGAACAATGTTGAAGAACGTATTCTTTCGGAAGATTGCGATCACCGAACATGGAAAACGTCGTGAAGTCCCGATGCTCGAAGCGATTTTGCGTCAGCTCGTGAACGGCGCAGCAAAGGGAGAATTGCGGTCTGTCGATCGGGTGCTCAAGCTTTTGCCCATGGTACAGGAAGCCAGTGCAGCTGCGATGTCGGAGGATGCGGATGCCGCCAAAATGAAATCGGAAACCGAGGTTGCCGTGCTCGAGGCTCTGGCCGAGATGTTCGGCGGCGCACCCGACCAGCTCTTTGCGACTGTTCAGAAAGGACTGGGCGATGATCGCGCTGAAACCTGAAAGCGTTACAGAGGTCGCCAGAGCCGCAATGCGCGAAAACCTCTATGCATTCTTGATTGGCGCATTTGATGTGCTCTGCCCGGGGGAGACGCTTTCCCGGGCACCTTATCTGGAGGCCATGTGCTTTGCGTTGCAACGCGTAGCAACGGGCGAGTGTTCGCGCTTGATGATCTCGATTGCACCGCGCCAACTAAAATCGGTTTGTGGATCGGTTTTGTTGCCGGCCTTTGTCCTGGGGCGCGATGCGACGCAGAAAGTGGTGGTTGTCAGTTATGGCAAGGATCTTGCACGAGAACATGCGGAACAGTTCAGGCGCCTGGTCACGAGTTCATTTTACAGGCGGCTGTTCCCTCAGATGAGCTTGGATCCCAGGCACAACCGTCACGAGCATATGAAAACCTCGGCAGGTGGCGGCCGAAAATCCGTCTCTGTCGGTGGCGGCGTTACAGGCTTCGGTGCCAACCTGATTATTATCGACGATCTCGGCAAACCGTCCGAGATGCGGCATGACAGCTATCGTCAGGAGTTGCGTGACTATTTCGATCAGACCTTGTTTTCTCGTCTGAACGACAAGAGAAAAGATCGTATCGTGTCGATCCAGCAGCGCCTGCATCCCGACGATTTTTCGGCGTATCTCCTCGAGAAGGAGACCTTTGATCACCTGTGTTTGCCGTCGATCGCCGAACTCCCGGAAGAACTCCGGCTTTACAACAATCGCGTGTTCAGGCGGCGGCCCGGGGATGACCTGAACCCGGAACGGGAACCTCAGGAGGTTCTCGCCAGGATCAAAGCCGATATCGGGACCTTCGCGTTCCAGGCACAATACCAACAGAACCCGTCCGACGGTGAGAGCGCATTCCTGTCGATGTCGGATTTGCATCTGCTCGATACCCTCCCGAACGAAATTTTGTTCACGCGGCGCGTACAGAGTTGGGATACGGCGGCCAAAGACGGTCCTCGGTGTGACTATTCGGTCGGAATGACCTTTGGTTGGCATGACCAGGAAATGCGCTGGTATCTTCTCGACGTCATTCGCGGACGGCTCGACTACACCGAACTCAAGTCAACAATCCGCCGATGGCGCGAGCGTTGGGTCGCGGACAAGGTTTTGATCGAGGCGTCCGCTATGGGCAACGCGCTGCTTCAGGAGTTCCGGCGCGAGACAAACGGAGTCTTTCAACCGATAAACGTGGTTAACAGTAAGCTGGACCGGTTCATCCCTCATACCGATTGGATCAAGTCCGGGAAGCTTGCGATCCCAACCGACAAGCCTTGGTTTGACACGTTCCAGCGTGAACTTCTGGCATTCCCGGATGCCAGTTATGACGACCAGGTCGATGCACTCACCCAGTTTGCGGAGTATATGCGCCGGTCTCAGAACGCTTACCTGGACACAGATCCGCATTCCGGGCGCCGCATGGGACAAATTCATCGGGAGCGCCCTCGGCGGGAAGACAGGATGCGGTTCGCGTGAAATTGATCAATCAAGCATGGAGGGGCGACTGAAGGAATCCGGTTCAGAAGGCCAGCCGTGCCTATATTGACAGCGCAGCGGTTCTATAGGCTTTGTCAGAGGGATGGCCCTTGAGCGGGGCAGGGTGGGCAGGTAGCCTCTGCCATGACAAACCCGAACCCGTTCCGCTACTTTCGCACGAGCCGCGAGATCATACAACTGGCCGTGATGCTGTACGTCAGATTTCAGCTGTCACTGCGCAATGTGGAGGATCTGCTGCACGAGCGCGGCATTGATGTGAGCCACGAGTCGGTACGGTTCTGGTGGCAGCGATTTGGTCCGATGTTTGCCGCCGAAATCCGTAAGAAACGGGTTGAGCGGATGCGATCCTGGCCACAGTGGCGTTGGCACCGCGATGAGATGTTCGTGAAGATCAACAGGGAAAGACACTACCTGTGGCGCGCCGTGGACTACGAAGGCGAGGTTCTGGAAAGCTACGTGACGAAGACGCGCGGCAAGAAGGCGGCATTGAAATTCCTTAAGAAAACGATGAAGCGCCACGGCCGGCCGCATGTTTTCGTGACCGACCTGCTCCGCTCCTACGGAGCGGCGCCAAGAGACATCGGTGCCATCCATCTCCAGGAAACAGGTCGCTGGATGAACAATCGGGCGGAGAATTCGCACCTGCCGTTTCGACGACGGGAACGGGCGATGTTGCGGTTCCGGCGGATGCGAAGTTTGCAGCTGTTTGCCGCCGTTCACGCCTCGGTCTTCAACCATTTCAATGCCGATCGGAGTCTCACCAGTCGAGCCAACTTTAAGCACCACCGCGCCGCCGCTCTCTCGGAGTGGCGTTGTCTCTGCGCGGCATGAAGGGCAGCTATCCTGCCGTCATGAAGACCGGTTCTCATCCGTCTGACAGCCCCCCTCCGGATGATCTCCATTAATCTAACAATCAACTGTTTGGCAAGGCTGCCAAGATGCGCTAAGTTCCATGCGCGACAGAGGGTTCACCGGCGGCTTCCAATGCGCGCCTGTTCGTCGACATCCTAGATCAAGGGCGCGCACGAAAGCGCGATGCAACGACAAGGTGGGGAGCACAGAGTTCATGACCGATCGACTGGATGATCCGCAGGTCTACATACCCGATCTGTTCGCCACCCATGCCCGCCACTACCCCGGCAAAGACGCTGTGATTTGCGACGGTGAACGACGCAGCTGGGGGGATTTCGTCGGCAATATCAACCGCGTGGCCAATCATCTGATTGAAAACGGCATGCAGAAGGGCGACCGCGTTGCGGTCATGATGGGTAATTCCATAGAGATGCTGGAATGCCTGTTCGGTGTGGTGCGGGCGGGGGGCTGCGCCGTGCCGTTGTCGGGCCTTCTGACAGCCGATCAGCTGGAAAGCCTGCTGAGCGATTGCGATGCGGTCGCCGCTTTTGTCTCGGCCGAGTTTGAGGAGCGGGTCACGCCACTGGCGAGCAAACTACCTGGCATCCGGACCTGGATCGCCCATGGGTTTGCGGCAGAGGGTTGGGGTAAGGTCGCGGATATCTATGCGGCATCTCCGAGCACCATTCCGGATATCCGCCATGCTCTGACAGACGTGTTCAACATCATCTATTCGTCCGGCACGACCGGGCTGCCTAAGGGGATCGTTCAGACCCACCGCGCGCGCCTGCATTGGGCATTTTCCAATGCGGTCGAGATGGGCTTTACGTCCGACAGCCGCGCACTGACGACGACGCCGCTCTATTCCAACGGCACATGGCTGATGATGCTACCGATCCTGTTTGCCGGGGGAACGCTGCATGTGATGCCGACCTTTGATGCCGTTGCGTTTCTGAAGACGGTTGAGCGGGAAAAGATCACTCATACCTTCATGGTCCCCGCGCAATGCTTGATGGTGCTGGAGCGGCCAGAGCTGGACGGTGCGGACCTGAGCTCCCTGCGCACGGTCCTTACAGCCGGATCGCCCTTGCGCCGAGACACCAAACGAGACGTCCTCGAAAGGATTTCCCCGGGCCTGTTCGAGATGTACGGCTTCTCCGAAGGCTTCGCATCCATGCTGAAACCGCATCAGCATGCGGAGAAGTTCGACACCGTTGGCACCCCGGTTCTAGGGTTCGAAGTGCGCATCCTGGATGACGAGGGCAACGAATTGCCGCCCGGCGAACCCGGTGAGATCGCGGGGTATGGCGCTGGCATAATGTCGGAATACAACAAACGGGATTTGCAAACAGCCGAACTGATCTGGCGGGATGAGCGGGGGCGCACATTCATCCGGTCCGGCGATATTGGCGTGATGGACGAGGACGGCTTCCTCAAGATCGTCGACCGCAAGAAGGACATGATCATCTCGGGCGGTTTCAACGTGTTCCCAACGGATGTGGAAGCGATCGTCGGTCAGCACCCCGACGTGATGGATGTGGCGGTCATTGGGGTACCGCACCCCAAATGGGGCGAATGCTGTCTGGCGCTGGTGATCCCGGTGACAGGCCGCAATCCAGAGCCGGAGGCAATCCGGGACTGGGCCAATGGGCGACTCGCCAAGACGCAACGGCTGGTCGGTGTCGAGCTCCGCGAGGCATTCCCTCGCAACGCGCTGGGCAAGGTGATCAAGAAGGACCTTCGCGCGCCCTATTGGAAAGATGCTGCGATTTGAGCTGGTAGGCTCTTTCAGTCCTTGCGGATCGCCTGAACGAATGACCGGGCAATCTGCTTGGCGGTGGCGTCTTTCTTGCCATTGTACCAGACCGGAACCCAGTTGAGAGCCCCCAGAAACTGGAGCCTCAACAGCCCACGGTCGACATCATCTGGCAGATCAAGTTCGTCAAAGAGAGCCTTGAAAATCTGTTCATAAGTGCGGCGATGGGCCTTGAGCTTTTGGTTCAGCTCCTCGCGATCCTCGGCGAAATTAGGCGAGATGATCGTGACCAGATTGCCGCTGCCCAGAAGGCCCTTCAGATGGGCGACAGCGGCACGTTCCAATCGCTCCCAGGGCGTATTGCCTTTGGCGATGGCTGCCTCGGTGTCGGCGATCATGTCGGTCACCACCCGTTCGTGGATGGCCAGCAACATGTCTTCCTTCGATGGGAAATGGTAATAGAGAGAGCCCGGAAGCATATCGACAGCAGAGGCGATATCGCGCATAGAGGTGCCGTCAAACCCATGCCGGGCGATCAACTCGGATGCCTTTCTGAGGACGTCTTCGCGTTTGTTCTTGCGACGTGGTCGCTGCCCGGTACGCGATTTCGGTTTTTTGTCTCCTGCGCGCGCGCGTGGCTGTTGCGATACCAAAGAGCCGGCCTCCCCCTTTGCTGGCCCGCGGTCGAGACGGGCAACCTTACTGTGGCGCCTATATGGGCGGTGCTGATCTTATTCTACCGATTGTTTGTTTGAATTTCGAGGCTGAAAAAATTAGGTTTGGTGTGGGTGTGTGCGTGGAGGCGTGAAATGTCCAATGGTCAGGCGACCTTGACGGTCAATGGCGCAGTCGCGGAAATCGTGTTCCGTAACGCCGATCTGGGGTTCATGGATCGTGCGATGGAAACGGACCTGCTGGCGGCCGTGGAGCAGATCACGCAGGTTCCGTCGATCCGCGTCTGTGTTCTTTCGGGCGCAGAGCCTGGGGTGTTCATCCGCCATTACGATCTGAAGGTTCTGGCCCCGCAGGCCGAAAAGATGACCGCGCGAAAGATGGTGTTCACCACCGATCGGCCTGTGCCTGAAGCGCCCATTCACATCGCCATGCGCCTGATGGAGGGCAGTGACATAATCTTCATTGCGGCGATGACAGGTACGGCGATGGGTGGCGGGTTCGAGCTGGCGCTGGCTTGTGATCTGCGCATCGTACAGGCGGGCGCTCATGAATATGGCTTGCCGGAAATCAATCTGGGCATCCTGCCCGGTGCCGGTGGGACGCAGCGCCTACCGCAGATCCTCGGACAGTCGCGCGCGCTACACATGACGCTGACCGGCGATACGCTGAGCCCGGACGAGATGGTTGCGGCCGGTCTCGCCTCGGCCTGCGTGGATGATGCGCGGGCAGAGGCGCTGGTGTTGGCGCAGCGCATGGCGTGCAAGCCTGCGCGGGCGGCCGGTCATATCAAGCGGCTGGTACGGCAGGCGAAGTCTGCAAGGCCCGAGGATTTCGCGGATGAACGCACGCTGTTCTGCGACCTGATGGTCCAGCCGGAGGCAAATCGGCTGCTCGCGGAAGGCGCGGAAGGCTCGCGGCAGATCACCGACGAACCCTAAGCCTCCCTAAGAGGCCGGTGCTTCCAGCAGGATCACGGAGCAGGCGGCTTCGTCAAAGCCGATGACGCCGCCGCCGTTTTCGGCAAGCGCGATGCGTGCCTTGCCGGTCTGGCGCGCGCCAGCTTCGCCGCGCAATTGCAAGGCCAGTTCATGGATCATCGACAGGCCCGTGGCGCCAACGGGGTGCCCTTTCGAGACCAAGCCGCCCGACAGGTTGACCGGCAGGCGGCCACCTAGCTTGGTGGCGCCTTCGGCAACCAGAGGACCGCCCTGGCCCTCGTCGGCAAAACCCAGCATTTCGAGCTGGAAGATTTCGCAGAAGGACGTGGCGTCGTGCAATTCGACCAAATCGACATCCGCCGGGGTCAGCCCGGATTTGGCGTAGGCCTTTTGCGCTGCTATCCGGCTGAGCCCCGGTTCCGACGGATCGCGGTACTTACCCCCGGTCAGAACCGAGGCGCGCACCTTGACCGCACGGTCGCGGATTTCCTTAGGTTGCCGGGCCAGGACGTCTCCTGACACGAGGATTGAGGCGGCGGCGCCGTCGCCGATGGGCGCGGCCATCGACCGGGTAATGGGCCAGGACACCTCGCGGTCGGCCAGCGCCTCTTCCACCGGAACTTCGAAGCGGTACTGCGCTTTGGGGTTCATTGACCCGTGCCAGTGGTTTTTCGATGCGGCAATGGCGATCTGTTCCTGCGTGGTGCCATAGGTCTTCATGTGCCACGCGGCCTGCATTGCGTATGTATCCATGAAGACAGTCCCGCCGGCAGCGTTCGGATCGAAGGGCTTGCCGGCTTCTTCGCCACGCCTGGCGTAGTAATCGTGCCATTCTTGTGGGTCGAACTGATCGATGCCGCCTTCGAAAATCTCGAGCGTGCGAGCCGCGTCGCCTTGGACAAAGGTCTTTTCAACGCCGATGGCCAGAGAGACGTCCATATCACCTGAAGCGACGTCTTTCCACGCACCGTGGAAGGCCATCGACGCGGTGGCGCAGCCGCCTTCGACATTGATCATCGGCACGCGTTCGGGAAAGAGCCCCTCGCGCACCAGCGGAGTGAAACAGACCTGGCCGCGGATGTTGCGCTGGCCGAAGGTACCCATGCCACAATTGCCGAACCAAGCCTGTTCGATGGCATCACCGTTTTCCCAGCCTGCATCGAAGATCACGTCGCGATAGGCTTCACGTGTCAGGTCCTTGAAGCTGTCGCCGGGGCGTTTTCCGAAGGCGGTGCAGGAGGTGGCGAGAACATACACATCACGCATTGTGGTCTCCTTTCAGGAGGATCTTTCCGTTGCGGCCGCCGCGCGCGGCGTGGGCGACGGCCTCCTTGATCTGATCCAGCGGATAGCGCGCCTCGATATCGGTTTGCAGAATGCCCTCGGCCATTTTGGCTTCCAGAAAACCGTGCAGGTCGCGCATCTCCTCAAAGGTCGCGGTGCGGTACCAGTCGAAAAGCCAAAAGCCCCGCAACCGGACGTTGCGGAACACGACATCGCGCGCGTCCATCTCGTTGGGCCGGCCCGAAAGCAGGCCGTAGGCGACAACCGTTCCACGATCGGCAAGTGCTGCGCCAAGCGTGCGGGTGGCGCCACCGCCCACGGCGTCGAGTGCGAGTTTCGGGGCAGCACCTGCCGCCTCGGCGATGGCGGCGGCGATGTCCTGGCCCTGGTCTACGATGACCGCGTCCGCACCATCATCGTTCAGCGCGTCGACCACATCGGCACGGCGGACGATGTTGACCGTGTGCAGGCCACGTTCACGGGCAAAACGGATGACCATACGGCCCACGTTGGAATTGGCTGCGTTCTGCACGACCCAGTCGCCCTGCTGCAGGTCGATGATATCGGTCAGCATCAGATGGGCGGTGCCCGGATTGGCGCGCATCAAGGCCGCCTGTTCGGGATCCGCGCCGGTCGGCGCCTTGGGCGCCATACGTTCGCGCAGGATCAGCGTGTCGGCCCAGAACCCGCCGCCCACCGGCAGCACAGCGTCCCCAACGGCGAGCCGCGTCACACCTTCACCGACCGCATCCACAACACCATAGGCCCCGACGCCCGGTGTGGCGGGCAGGGTGATGGGCTCTGAGCCGTAACGCCCTTCGATGGAGAGCAGATCGGCGGGGTTGATCGTCATCACACGGTTGCGCACGCGCACTTCGCCGGGGCCGGGAGTGGGATCGTCTTCTTCTATGATCTCGATCACCTCGGTCGGATCGCCATGCTGCCGGAAAATCACGCGTTTCATGCTCTGCTCCGTTTCTTCAAATCGCGCAGGTCCACCATGCCGGGGGCGTCGCGCGGGTCGTCCACATCGGGAAAGATCAGGCCCTTGCGCACTTTCTGCGTGCCGGTTCGTGGCAGATCATCGACAAAGGCGATCCAGCCCGGCAGCTTGTAATAGGCAACGAGATTGCGGGCGCTGTCAAAGATGGCGCGGGCGGTCTCGGCATCGCGCGGCGTGCCGACCTTGGGAAGGATGCAGGCCATCACCTCTTCGTCGCGCACCTCGTCCATAACTCCGATGACGGCGACGGCTTCGACGGCGGGATGGCCGATCAGGGCGTTTTCGACCTCGGCGGCCGAGATGTTTTCGCCCGAGCGCCGGATGATGTTTTTTCGCCGTTCAACGAAATGCAGCATCCCGTCAGGTTCCTGCACCACCACATCCCCGGTGTGAAACCAGCCAGAGCGCCAGGCTTCGGACGTGGCCTCGGGGTTTTTCAGGTATTCCCGGAAAAAGCCGTGGCGCGCGTCGGGGCCGTGGGCGCGCACGACAAGCTCACCTTCCGTGCCGGGGGACACGGGGTTGCCAGACTCGTCGACCACGCGCGCATCCAGATCATCGGTTGCCTTCCCGAAGGCGCGCGTGTGGATGCGGCGCGGTTCGTGGCAATCCCCCAGAAAGCGGCCTGTTTCGGTCATGCCCCAAACCTCGACCATCGGCACGCCAAAGCGATCCTCGAAGTCCTGGTGAATACGCGGCTCCAGCCCGGCGCCTAGGCCGAAGCGCAGAGTGTGCTGGTGCTCGGCCGGTTCGGGGTCTCGTTTCAGAAGGATGGGCGGGATGATGCCCAGATAATGCATCGCCGTCGCGCAGGTATGCACGATGTCCTGCCACCAGCTTGCCGGGTGGAACCTGTCAGGCAGGATCAGGCAGTTTCCAGTCAGGATCAGCGCGGTGAGCGTATTGATGCCGGCATTCACGTGGAAGACGGGCAACGGAACGAAGATCCTGTCTGCGCGCAATTGCAGTGCCAGTCGGCCTCCCAGCCGGGCATAGGCAAGACCGACGGCGAAGTGATACTCATGGTCGATCACACAGCCCTTTGGCCGCCCCGTGGTGCCGGATGTATAGACTAGGGCGGCTTCGGCCTGCCGCCCTCTGCCGCGCGCCAGGGCCGATCTGCGCGCTTGAGGCAGCGGATCATTTTCCAAAACTGCCGCGACGCCCAGCGTGCCCGCGACACGCTGAAGCTGGTCGATGTTATGCGCCAGGCCGAGGGCAAGGTCGGCCTCGGAATGCTCGAGCAGATAGGCGAGTTCATGATCCAGGTAGTCGGGGTTCACCGGCACCTGCGTCGCCTGGAGCGCATAAAGCGCAAGCTGGCTGAAGATATGGACAGGCTGGTTGTCGAGCATCAGGGCGACGCGATGGCCCGCGCCATAGCCCGCGGCCCGGAAGCGGTCTATCCGGGCTTGGACTTCGACAAGTGCGTCACCGTACGAGATCTCAACCCCATCCGGATGATAGGAACGCCCTTCGCGCGGTGGCACGCAGAGAAAGGGCAAGTCGGGATGCAGGCGTGCGGCTTCGGCAAAGGCCTCGTAGGCTGTGTCGGAGCGCGCGGCGAGCGCCTCTGCTGTCTCGCGGGCGGCCGTGCCGTCTATCTGCGGGGGAAGATCGCGCGCCATAGTGCCTCAGCCGTTCAGAAGAACGGGGAGGTGGCGTGTGCCACGTGGGACCATCGCGTCCAGCCATTCCGGCGGAGCCGACGGATCGAGCGCGAGGTTCGGAAACCGCGCAAACAGCCGTTCCACGGCGATGCGGCCTTCCTCCCGCGCCAGTTTCGCGCCCAGACAGAGGTGAATGCCCTGTCCGAAGGTCAGATGGCGGTTCTGCTGGCGGGTGATGTCAAACCGGTCCGGATCCTTGAAGATGCGCGGGTCGCGGTTGGCGGAATTCACCATGACAAAGACCCGCTGGCCTTCGCGAATCCGCCGCCCGTGCAGGTCGTGATCCTCAGCCGCGACACGCACGAGGGCATTCGTGGGCCCATCAAAGCGTAACACTTCTTCGATGGCACTGTCGATCAGTGCTGGATCGGATTTGAGTTTTGCCAACTGGTCAGGATGGCGCAGGAGCAACAGCGTTGCGTTTCCTATCAGGTTGGTTGTCGTCTCGTGCCCGGCAAAGAGAACAAGGATGCAGGTGGCGATAAGCTCGTCCTCGCTGAGCTTGTCGCCTTCGTCCCGCGCATTGATCAGGTCCATTAGAAAACCGGGCTTCGGGTTTTCTGTGCGTTCCTTGATCAGCTGGGCGAAATAGGAAGACATCTTCCGGCATCCGCGCTCGGCGCGTTCGTATTTGTCGCCTGAGTTGCGCGCCCCGCCGATGAACACGGCCATATCGTCAGACCATTCCTTGAAATCGTTGAGCATATCGCGTGGCACGTCGAGCAGATCCATGATGACAAAGGCCGGTAGTTGCAGGGCGTATTCGCGGATCAGGTCGACCTCGTTGCGTCCGCCACTTTCAAGCCGGTCCAGCAAGAGATCGGTAATCTCGGTGATGTTGGGTCGCATGTGCTCGATCGCGCTGGCCGTGAAAGCATGGCGCAGGATCCTGCGCACGCGGGTGTGATCGGGCGGATCACGAAATGCGAGCCACAGATTTAAGTAATGAACAATGTCTTTCAGAAGAACTGCATCGGCGGGGGGCAATGATTGGTAGAACGTCGCCAGGCGATTGACCGACAAATGATCGGACAACAGAAGATCGCGCACGTCGGTATAGCGTGTGATGATCCAGGATTTTAGCGAAGGGCTCCAATGAACGGGGTCGTCTTCTCTAAGCCTGGCGTAGATTGGAAAGGGATTGGCCATCACCGAAGGATCAGACGGGTCATACACAAGCGGCTCTGCGGTCTGCGGGGCGGTCATTTGACGCCTCCTTGAGTGCTTAAAAATACCAAACGTTCGTTTGCCTACCTTGGCTTTCTATTCGCGATTGCCTCCCAATTCAAGCAGAGCGAGCTCCTTTATTGAAGTAACAAGGACGGCAGCCAGGTCGCTGTGGCCGGAAACATGGCGAGGATTACCAGGGTAACGATCTGCAGCCCGATATAGGGCGTCGCACCGCGCCAGATCTGCATTGTCGTGACCGAAGGGGGCGCGACCCCGCGAAGATAGAACAGCGCGAAGCCGAAGGGCGGCGTCAGGAAGGATGTTTGCAGGTTGAGCGCAATCATCACGCCCAACCAGACGGGGTCGGCCCCCATGATGATGAGGACCGGGCAGAGCACCGGCACGAGAATGAAGATGATCTCAAGAAAGTCGAGAAAGAAGCCGAGGATGAACATAAGCGCCATCGTGAAAATCATCGCGCCTGTCAGACCGGCCGGGATCCCCGACATGAACTCGTGAATGGTGTGCTCGCCGCCCAGCCCCCTAAAGACAAGCGTGAACAAGGTGGCACCGATCAGAACGGTGAAGATCATCCCGGTAATGCGTGCCGTGCGGAAGGTGACATCCATCAGCGATCCGCTGCGGAAGGTTACCCACAGGCTGACCAGAATGCCGACCGTGATGACGCCCATCAGCACGACGGCGATCCACATCGCGATCAATTCGCGGGTCGAGGCCAGTTGGCGGCCCATGCGCATGTCGAACATCGACAGAAGAAAAAGGACAATGATTGCGCTGGCGAGCGAAGCCTTCACGAAAGGGCGTGAGGTTTCGTTCTCGCGCCACGCAGCCAGAAACAGCGCACCGACAGCTCCGACACCCGCGGCTTCGGTCGGGGTTGCAACCCCGGCAAGGATGGATCCCAGGACCGCCACAATGAGCAGAAGCGGGGCCGCGAGCGCCCGAACGATCAGCTGGGCGGTGGTCTCTGCCTCTATTACGCCGCCGTCGTCGCCCAGCCGGATTTCTTCGAGGGGCAGGGCAGGGGCCGCAGCCGGATTGCGCCAGGCGAGCAGGAGTTGCCAGAGAAGATAAAGCCCAACCAGAATAAATCCCGGAATGAGGCAACCTGCAAAAAGATCGGCGACGCCGACGCTGCGCCCCGAAGGGTTTCCGCTGCTCAGGTTCGCCTGCTGGTTGGCGAATGTCAGAAAATCCCCGAGAAAGACCAGAACGATTGATGGGGGAATGATCTGGCCCAGGGTGCCCGCGGCACAGATCGCACCCGAGGCGCCTGACGCGTCATACCCATTGCGCAGCATCACCGGCAGCGCGAGTACGCCCATTGTCACAACAGTTGCGCCGACGATACCGGTGGACGCAGCCATCAGCGCACCAACCACGGTCGTGGCGATCAGCAGCCCGCCGGGTCTCTGACCAAAAAGCCGCGCCATCGCGGTCAGCATCTGTTCGGCGACCTTGCTACGTTCCAGAAGAAGGCCCATGAAGATAAAGAGCGGTGCAGCCACGATCACGGTGTTGTTGAGGACCGCCCAGACCCGCTGAGGCAGAAAATTCAGCGTCGCGATCCGGAACAAACCCAACTCGCCGGCCATGAATGCAAAAGCAAGCGCTACGCCTGCCAGTGTGAAGGCCACCGGGAAGCCCAGAAGCATCAGCGCGATCGTCACAACGAACATCCAGACGTCCGGATGGGTCATCAGCCAGTCGATCACGTATCGCCCTCCTGGCCGGTGATCAGGACGTTGAGCCTGCGCAGCAGAAAGGCGAAGGTGGCAAACCCAAGAAGTACGCAGAACGCGAGCATGCATGTCTTGAGCAGATAAACGAAGGGAATGCCGGACATCTCGACCGAACCTTCGCGCATCTTCCATGATCGCTGCACATAGGGCAGCGAGCGATCCCACATCAGCCACAAGAAAGGCACAAGGAGGAGAAGCGTGCCAAGAATGTCGATCACCGCCTTTTTGCGGCGGCTCATGATCGAATAGAATATGTCGACGCGCACATGTTCATCTTCCTTCAACGCCCAGCCCGCGAGGCCGACTGCGACGATGGCAAAGCAATAGCCGACCGCCTCGAACAGCCACACATGTCCGGTGCCGAACACGTAGCGTGCCATGGCATTGACGAAGACGAGCAGCATGAGTGGTAGGATCAGGCAGGCCAGAATCTTGCCCGTCAGAACGGTTATGCGGTCGATGATATCTGCGATCCCGAGCATTCGACGCTCCCTTGCCCCGGCGGAGAGGCCTCCGGAGTTTCAAGACGCTGGCGCACCCGTGTTTCCACGGATGCGCCATTTGAAGTTGGACTAGCCTTTGGTGACTTCCACCTGCCGAACGCGGGCGCGGTAATAGGGCACCTCGGCAGCGACACTGTACTCCACGGCTTTCTTGAGGTAATCCGAGTAGCTGGCGTAGATCGCACGTGCCCGGTCGTCCACCTCGCCAAGTTCGGCGACGGCTTCGGCCGACATCTTTGCCAGTTCGTCGATCACGTCCTGTGGATACTCGCGCACCTCGACGCCATGCTCGTTCTTCAAAGTCTGGTAAAACTGCGCATTGTTATACGCCCACTCGCCCACGTTGATGGAGTTCGCCGACTGAATGGCGTGCTGAACGATGGCCTGATGGCTTGGGCTCAGTTCATCGAACACGTTGGCGTTGATCGCGATTTCACCGGCCGAGTTCGGTTCCTGGAAACCCGGTGCATAATAATACTTGGCGTGCTGATAGAAGCCCGAAACCGTGTCGAGCCACGGTCCCTGAAGTTCGGTTCCGTCCAGCGCACCTGATTGCAATGCTGGGAAGATTTCCTGCGCCGGGATCAGCACCGCGTTGGCACCGACTCGGCGCATCACTTCGCCACCCAGACCCGGCATCCGCATTGTTATGCCACGCAGGTCTTCGATGTTGTTGATCTCCTTGTTGAACCAGCCCGCCATCTGGATGCCGGTCTGACCGCAGGTGAACGGGACCAAGCCGAATATCTCGCGGAACGCTTCGTGCTGCAGCTCCTGGCCGCCGCCATGGTTCATCCATGCCATGTGCTCGACCTGCGTCAGGCCGAACGGGATCTGCGAAAAGAACACGGCAGGTTGCCACTGGCCCGTAATGTAGGCTGGTGTGGAATGCATACAGTCGGCGGCACCCGAACCAACCGCGTCGTAAACCTCGAAGGCTGCGACCAGTTCGCCCGCAGCGGCGACATCGACGGTCAGATCGCCGTCGGTCATCTTGTCGACAAACTCCGCGAAATTGTAGGCGATCGAGGCGAGGCCGGGGAAATTGTGCGGCCAGGACATCACCATTTGCAGCTTTCGTTTGCCCTGCGCATATGCCGGGGCAGCCAATGCGGCAGGGGCCGCGACGGCGCCTGTCCTGAGAAACGTACGTCGATTGAGTGTCATGCTGTTCCTCCCTAGTGCAGCATAAGTGGAAGTTCGTCTTCGGGGTGCCGCACAATTCTGTTGGCAAGGCTGAGGCTTCTGTGCGGCGTCGGGCTTGCCTTGCGGATGAGTGTCCGTGATGTGCGACAATTAGTCAACCAAACGATTGCTTGGTTTGGGGCAGAAATTCTCCTTACAAAAAGCGTTTTCCTTTGCGGTTTTGTGTCAGATACTGGGGTCAGCCGCCGATTGTCTTTCGCTTCACGACGATACCGGCTGCCTCTCGGTCCCATGTATCAGGGGTTACCCCGGCGTCGCGCAAAATGTGCTTTTGCACTTTCTGGGTGGGGGTCTTCGGCAGGTCGTCGATGATACGGATGTAGTGGGGCAGCATGAAGTGAGCCATGCGATCCCGTAGATGCTCAAAAAGCGCCTCGGGGTCGATCGTGCGGCCTTTTGCGGGTACGACCACGACCAGAACCTCGTCCTCGTTGAAAGCGCTGGGCACAGGAACGGCGGCGCTTTCGGCGACATCGGGATGAGCGTTAACCTCGGCTTCGACCTCGAAGGAGGAGATGTTTTCACCCCTGCGTCGGATGGCATCCTTGATCCGGTCGACAAAATAGAAATATCCCGCTTTGTCGTACTTGAAGGCGTCGCCGGTGTGAAACCAGCCATTGCGCCAGGCTTTCGCGGTGGCCTCGGGATTTTTGTAGTATCCGTGGTTCAGCCCCCAAACGGTATCGGTGCGCACGATCAACTCACCCGCGACGCCAGGGGGGAGCTCACAATCGTATTCATCGACCACACGTGCCTCGACACCAGGGCGCAGCACGCCGCAGGTGCCGTTTTTGGGCGGGTAGGGCTCCGAAACCATGGGCGAGGAGATTTCAGTCATGTTGAAGGTTGTGCGCAGCGTAATCCCGTGCCGCTTGCCAAGCCTGCGCGCATCGTCGTTCCAGGGCACGCAGATGGCTCTTTTCAATGTGTGATCGGTGTCGTCATCGCGTTCGGGCAAACCGTTGAGGAAGGTAATGATCGCGCCCAGAAGCAGCGTGTTGGTGATCTTCTCGCGCCGCACCGTGTCCCAGAAGACATCGGTTTTGAAATGCTTGTCCAGGTGGCAGGAACTGCCCGTGCCCAGCGCGATGTTGAAGTACACCGTGCCGCCAACATGGAAGAGCGGGAGGTTGATCAGTGTATGGTCGGTCTCCTCGATATAGCCATGTGCGACGGGGCCCATGGCGTGGCCCTGAACGTAGGAAGACAGTACCGCCTTGGACGGTCCGGTCGTCCCGGAGGTGAAGATGATATATTGGGTGTCCCATGGGGCGATCTCATATGGGATGCCGGGCAGGCCGGTATCGGCTTGAAGGGCGCTTGCAGGATGACAGGCGAACCCGTCAAGCGTGCCTTCACCGCCGGTGACGATCACGTCGGATAGAATGCCGCAATCGATCTCGGCCAGGCGGTCCAGCAGGTCGGCATGGCAGACCATTAGGGTGGCATCCGATAGTTTGACCACATGTTCCAAGAGCGCGCCTTTATAGGCCACGTTCACGGGCACATAGACGGCTCCTAGGTAGTTCAGCCCGAACCATGTCACCAGCGCCTCCCAGGAATTGGGCTGCCAGGACAGGACATGATCGCCTTTCTTCACGCCCATGGCCTGAAAGGCCGCGGCGGCGCGGCGGGTCTGGTCAAGCGTCTCGGCCCAGCTCCACCGCGGTCCGCCTTCGAAACTGACAAACAAGTCATCGGGTTTGCGGGCTGCCCAATGCTCCATCTGATAGGCCAGAACACACTCTTCTTTGGCAGGAATGCGCGGGTCAAAAACCATGGTGTGACGTCCTTTCCTGAAATGGGCTTACAAGACCTGATGCACCTGATACCTGACGCCGCCGGGACGGTCTTCGCCGATCCCCACGGCAACGATGCCGTTCAGCCAGGCATAGGTGTCGGAACCGGTTTCGAAGTAAGGGGTAGTGCGGAAGTAATATTCGTCTGCGCGCACAGGCTCGCCCCCCGCGATCCGGCGCATCACATCGCCGGACCCGTGACGCGCCCCGCGATAGGTCGTGTAGATCAGCGCGCCATCCTCGGTCTCGAGCGTGATGCGCACGTCCAGTTGGAACACACGGTCGGGCCGAACCAGCACCCAGTCGCCCCCGCCTGGCAGAACGCGGCCCTTCAGTCGTGGCCCCTCGAACGTGCCGCCGCGCACATAAGCGATATAGCGTTTACCGGCCGGGGTGGTGCCCACGGGTTGCGGCGGCTCGATCTCGGCCGACATCTCGAACAGGAATTCCGATTTCAATTGGTCCAACGCGCTCTACTCCCAAATTGCGCGACCGGTGTCAGAGCCTTTCGACGATTGTCACATTGGCCTGCCCGCCGCCTTCGCACATGGTTTGCAGGCCATAGCGTTTGCCGCGGTCTTTCAGGGCATGGATTAGCGTAACCATCAGTTTGGCGCCGGACCCGCCCAGAGGGTGGCCCAGTGCAATGGCGCCGCCATTCACGTTCAGTCGCTCAGGATCGGCATCGACACCTTTCATCCAGGCCATCGGGATCGAGGCAAAGGCCTCGTTCACCTCGTAGAGATCGATGTCGCCGATTTTCATCCCGGCCCGGTCCAGCGCCCGCTGGGTGGCAGCGATCGGCGTGTCGAGCATGACCACGGGATCTCCACCGTAGACCGAGATGTGGTGAATGCGCGCCAGAGGCTCCACACCCAGATCCCTGAGACCTTTTTCACTGACCACCATTAGGCCGGCGGCCCCGTCGCAGATCTGGCTGGCCGAAGCGGCGGTCAGCCGTCCGCCCTCCTGCAGGAGCCGGACCTGAGAGATCGCTTCGTAGCTCGCGTCATAGCGGATGCCTTCATCCGCCTCTGCGGCCGTGCCGGGCACCGACCCGTCGTAGAGACGCTGTTCGACCGGGGTAATCTCGTCCCTGAACTTTCCGGCCTTGGTGGCGGCTGCGGCTTTCCGATGGCTCTCCAGTGAAAATCGATCCATCTCTTCGCGCGACAGATCCCAGTTTTCGGCCACCATCTCGGCCCCGGTGAATTGGCTGAAGAACACGCCGGGATACCGGTCTTCCATCAAGGGACTTTTGTAGAAACCCAGCCCCGCCTTTTGCGGCAAGTCCATCGGGGTACCAATCGGCACGCGCGACATGCTTTCCACCCCTGCAGCGATCACGCAGTCCATCGTGCCCGACATCACCGCCTGCGCCGCAAATTGCAGCGCCTGTTGCGACGATCCGCATTGCCGGTCGACCGAAGTGGCAGGCACCGTTTCGGGCAGCGACGAGGCCAGCACCGCCCCGCGGGCCACGTTTGTCGATTGCTCGCCGATCTGAGACACGCATCCCAGGATCACATCGTCGATACGCCCGGGATCGGCTTTCGTGCGGCGGATGAGATCATTCAGCACCTGTGCGGCCAGATCCACCGGGTGCCAGCCCGAGAGCTGACCGCCCTTGCGGCCTCCGGCGGTGCGGGTTGCGGCGACGATGTAGGCTTCGGGCATGGGCTGTCTCACTTTTCCTGCGCGTCTGGCATCTCAGCTTTCAAGAACAACGACGACCTGACCGGCACTGATCAGATCGCCCTCGGCGACATTGATTTCCGTCACCACGCCAGCGCGCGGGGCGGAAATCGGAATTTCCATCTTCATGGATTCGACCATCACCAGCGGATCGTCCTCTTCGACCTTCTCGCCGGGAGAGACGGGAATGGACCAGACGGTGCCGGCCAGTTCGGATTCAACTTTGATCAGGCTCATCTTCCCTCGGGTCTCAGATTGGTGAAATCGGTCTGCGGCGCGGCGGTGCGGGATCGGCGCGTCTGGCGGGGCTCATCGCAAATGTCTCGATCAGGATGCGGCGCGTGTCGCGCGGATCGATGATGTCATCGAGGCCGAATCCGCTCGCCGCGTCCAGCGCGCTCGTTTGGTCGCGGATCGTCTCGATCAGTTCGGCGCGGCGTGCCTGCGGGTCTGGTGCGGCCTCGTACTCTTTGCGATAGGCCACATCGACCGCCCCTTCGATAGACATGGCGCAGATTTCTGCCGTGGGCCATCCCAGCGCGATGGTTGCATCGAAGGCGCGACCGCCTCCCATCGCGTAGTAACCTCCGCCATAGCCCTTTCGCAGCACGACCGAGGCCAAAGGCACCGTCGCGATGCCCATCTCGAAAAACAGCCTCCCGCTGCGTCGGCCGAGCCCGGTATCCTCGGCGGCCGGGCCGATCGAGATACCCGGGATGTCGATCAGCGACACCAGCGGCAGGCCGAACGCATCGCACATCGCGATGAAATGCGCGGCCTTTTCGCAGGCCGGGGTATCCAGAATGCCGCCCTTGCGCATCGGCTGGTTTGCGAAGATGCCGACGGGGCGCCCGCCCAGCCGGGCAAAGGCGGTGATCATGTTGCGCGCATAGCCTGGCTTCAGCTCGAAAACGCTGTCCTCGTCGGCGATCGTCTGGATCACCTTTTTCATGTTGTAGACCTTGCGGCTGTCTGCCGGGACAAGATCCAGCAAAGCATCGTCACGCCGGTCAACCGGATCGTCGCACGGGACCACGGGCGGGGCTTCGCCCGCGTTTTGAGGCAAGTAAGATAGGAAGCGCGCAATGGCGTCGAGGCACTCTTCCTCGGTCTCGACCGCCAGATCGGCGATGCCTTGTGTATCGGCCTGGCGATCCGCACCGCCCAGGTCCTCTTTCGTGATCTCGGTCGTCGTGCCTGCCTTGACGAGCGCGGGGCCCGCGATACCCATGGTCGATTTACCGCGCAGCATCACAACGAAATCGCAGAGCGAGGCATAGGCGGTTGGTCCGGCAAAGCCCTGGCCCATGATCGCAGTGACCATCGGCACCCACCCCGAGAGCGATGCCAGTTCGCGAAAGACCGGGGAGGCGGCGGCGAAATGCGCGGCGTTCATCCCGTCCTGGATCCTGTGCCCGCCGCCTTCCAACAGCATAACAATCGGCTGGCCGCGCTCGCGACTGAACTTGACCAGCCGCCCGCATTTGGCATCCGCCACCGTGCCGATGGACCCGCCTAGAACAGTGAAGTCCTGCGCCAGGGCGTTGACGGGCCGCCCGCCGATGTGGCCTGTCCCCGTGACCGCGCCATCCGCAGGGGCAACGAGGTTACGGCTCATCTCGTGGCCCCGATCCGGTTCCACGAGGGCGCCGATCTCCTGGAATGTGCCAGCATCGAACAGCTTGTCGATACGCTCGCGCGCGGTCGCCATGCCTACGGCGCGGCGCTTGGCAACGGCCTCAGGACGTCCCGCATCGCTGACGGCCTCGCGGGCAGCCTGCAGTGCGGCCAGCTTGTCGGCAGAGGTTTCGCTCATCTTATCCATCCCCGTCGATCTGCAAGAGCCTGCCCCCGGCGGTGACCTGCAATCCCGCCGCCGCTTCGACCGCAGTCACGATACCATCTATATCGGCCCGGATCTCGTGCTGCATCTTCATAGCTTCGATCACCGCGAGCACGTCTCCCCTGGCGACCTTTGTCCCGACGGCGACAGAAACTTCGAGCACCAGACCGGGCATGGGTGCCGCGATGATCCCGCTGCCTGCCGGTTCGCCGACAAAAGCCGCCAGCGCGATCTGGTTCTGAAAGTCATGCACGACACCATCGCGCGACAGGGTGATCGCGCCTCCATCCTGCCAGAGGTATCCCGTCGAAACCGTCTTTCCATCCAAGCGGAACGCACTGCGTGTGTCGGTAAGCGACAGCAGCTCGATCATATGCTGACCATCGTCTGAGGCGATCAGCAGCACGCGACCGGGATTTGGCGTGACGGTGAGGTCATAGGCAGCATTACCCGCGCTCATCACGTAGCGGGTATGTATCGGCCCGCCGCTTGCCCAATCCAGAAGCTCTGCCGGGACGCCGAGGCTTGCGGCGTGATGCGCGTCACGCTCGAGCCGATAGAGCAGCGCAGCAGCGCAAGCGGCATCTTGCAAAGTGGCCTCGGGCACGGCGCGGCGGGCCTTGGGAAAGCATTCGTCGACGAAGGCCGTAGTGGCCCGACCTTCGACAAAGGTGTCTTCCTCTAGGACGTCGATCAGAAACCGCTGATTGGAGGTCAGACCGATCAGCAGGCTGTCCTTCAGCCCGCCCACCAGCCGTCGGCGCGCGGTCTCGCGGTCGGGACCCCAGGCGATCAGCTTGCCGATCATCGGGTCATAGTAGGGCGAGATCTCCTGTCTGGTCTCGACCCCCATATCAAACCGCAGCCCCTCGGTCCGGGCGGGTTCCCACAAGCGGATTCGCCCGGTGCGCGGCAGGAAGCTCTTTGCCGGCTCCTCGGCATAAAGGCGAACCTCGATGGCGTGGCCGTCGAGGCGGATCTCCTCTTTCGTGAGCCCCAGCGGACGTCCTTCGGCCACACGTAACTGCAGCTCGACCAGATCGAGGCCTGTCACCATTTCCGTGACGGGATGTTCCACCTGGAGGCGGGTGTTCATCTCCAGGAAATAGAACTGGCCGTCATCGCCCAGAAGGAATTCGACCGTGCCTGCGCCGCGATACCCGATAGCGCGCGCGGCCTCGACCGCAGCGGCGCCCATGCGCTCGCGCAGCTCGGGCGTCATGACGGGGCAGGGCGCCTCTTCGACCACCTTCTGGTGCCGACGCTGCACCGAACAGTCGCGTTCGCCCATGTGCAGGGTGGTGCCATGGTCATCGGCAAAGACCTGCACCTCGACATGGCGCGGCCGCAGGATCGCCTTTTCTAGGATAAGCTCGCGCGAGCCGAAAGCGTTTTGCGCCTCGGAGGCGGCGGCGCTGAGCGCTTTGGGCAGCACGTTCAGATCCTCGACCAGCCGCATGCCGCGGCCCCCGCCGCCTGCCGCGGCCTTGACCATGAGCGGCACGCCGATTTCTTCTGCAGCGGCCAGAAGTGCGGCCTCTGACTGGTCTTCGCCTTGATAACCCGGCACGCAAGGCACACCTGCGGCCAGCATCCGCCGCTTAGCCTCGGCCTTGTTGCCCATCAGCGCGATCGCATCGGCGGGCGGGCCAATAAAGACTAGGCCGACGTCTTCGCACGCACGCGCGAACTCGGCGCTTTCCGACAGGAATCCGTAGCCGGGGTGGATCGCCTCGGCCCCAAGTTCTCTCGCGGCCTGAAGAATTGCCGCGACCGAAAGGTAGCTTTGCGCGGCAGGCGCCGGTCCGATGCAGGCCGCATCATCCGCAGCGCGCACGTGGGGTGCGTATGCGTCAGCCTCGGAATAGATCGCAAGGGTACGATACCCCATCGCGCGGGCGGTGCGGATGACGCGCAAGGCGATCTCGCCTCGGTTGGCGACAAGTATCGAGGAAAAGCGGCTCATGCCTCATCCTCCGGCATGCGTGCCCAGGAGGGGCGGCGCTTTTCGAAAAACGAGGCGACGCCTTCGCGGCCTTCGTCCGAGAGGATGCACCCGGCAAACGCGCTGGCGGCGGAGAGAATCATCGTATCGTTATCTTCGACGCGGTCCAGAAGGATCTTCTTGGTCACTGCAACGGCCGAGGGTGCACAAAGGCGCAGTGCCGCGCGCAGCCTGACTTCTTCGGCCTCCAATGCCTCGTGATCCGCTACCACGGTGCTGACCAGTCCCAGTCGCCCGGCCTCGGTGCCGTTGAAGCGCGGGGCAGTCAGCATCAACTGGCGCGCCTTAGCCAGACCGACCCTCGACCGGACGAAGGGTGCAATCTGAGCGGGCGGGAGGCCCAGCGTCGTTTCGGTGAGTGCGAAGGCGGCGTCCTCGGTCGCCACCGAGATGTCGCAGGCGCACATCAATCCCAGCCCGCCCGCCATCGCGCCGCCTTCGACCAGCGCAAGGGTGACCTGCGGCATGGTATTGAGAAGGTGAAACAATGTGCCCGCCGCGCGGCTGGCGGCCTCGATTTCGGCGCGATCGGGCGGGCCGCTTTGGAAATCGGTTCTGAATTCCGCCAGATCGCCGCCGGCGCAGAACCATCCGCCGTTTCCGCGCAGGGTGATCCCGCGAACCGCGCGGTCGTCCCGCAGGGCCAAGAGCGCATCGGTCAGCTGTGACGTCATCTGGCGGGTCATGGCATTGCGCCGCTCGGGCCGGTTCAGGCGGATCGCCATCCAATGACCGTCGCGGATCAATTCGATCGTCTCATGCGTTTTGCTCATCTCGCCCCCTCACATCCGCGCCACGCCAAAGGCATTGGGGCGCACGGTGCGCCGCCGTGCCTCGGCGCAGGTGTCCAGAGCAAAGCCCAGAACCTTGCGCGTGTCGCGCGGGTCGATGATGCCCTGATCCAGCATCCGCCCGGAGGTATAGAACGCGTCCGACTGTCCGTCGAAATGGGCGATCAGGCGCTCTTTCTGCCGGGCGAGCTTGCCTTCATCCACCTCGGTCCCGCGCCGTGCCGCGCTGGCGCGGGCCACCTGATCCATGGTCAGCGCCGCCTGCTGGCCGCCCATCACGCCCGTGGTGGCGTTGGGCCATGAAAACAGGAAGTCCGGCGCGAACCCCACGCCCGACATCCCGTAATTGCCCGCGCCGAAGCTGGCCCCGATGTAAAGCGTGATGCGCGGCACGCGCAGGTTGGAGACCGCCTGGATCATCTTGGCGCCATGCTTGATCATACCCGCGCGTTCGTAATCGCGACCCACCATGTAGCCGGTGGTGTTCGACAGGAAGATCACTGGCATGTCGGCCTGATCGCAGAGTTGGAAGAACTGCGCGGCCTTGGTGGCGCCATTGGGGTCGATCGGGCCGTTATTGCCCACGATCCCGCAGGCCCGGCCAAAAAGCGCCGCCTGCACACAGACGGTGGACGCACCATACCGCGGCTTGAACTCTTCAAAGACCGACCCGTCGACAATGCGCGCGATCACCTCGCGCACGTCATAGCTTTTTCGGTAATCCACTGGCACGAGCCCCGCGATCTCGTCGGCGTCGAGCGCGGGGGCATCGAAGGTCCGCGCAGGTCCGGGTACGGCGTTCTTGTTCCAGTCCAGCCGCTTGACCAGATTGCGCGCGATCAACAGGGCGTGGGCATCGTCTTCGGCGCTGTATTCCACAAGGCCTGAAACGGTGGCGTGCATTTCGGTGCCTGCGAGGTCTTCCTCGTTGGTCTCCTCGCCAGTTGCGGCACGAACGAGGGCTGCGGCAGCCAATGACGCCCGCCCGCGGCCCTTGACCGAAATCACGTAGTCGCTCAGCCCTGGCATGTAGGCGCCACCGGCCGTTGCGGGGCCGTGCAGGACCGCGATTGTCGGAATGCCCGCCGCGCTCAGCTGCGCCAGCTTGCAGAACATGCGACCCGCAAAGGCCCAGCTTTCAACAGCGTATTGCAACAGATCCGCGCCCGCGCTTTCCACAAGGTGCACGAAGGGCAGCTTGTACCGCATCGAGATGTCGAGGCAGGCCTGAAACTTGTCGGAGGTTTTGGCCACGGCAGACCCGGCCGCAATGCCGCTGTCATCCACGAAAATCACGCAGCGCGTGCCGTTGATGAATCCAATCCCCGACAATGCGCTGGCGCCAGGCACAGATGCGTCGCGATCATCGGTGTCCACAAGATAGTTGGCCAGCGCGTAGAGTTCGAGATAGGGCATGCCGGGGTCCAACAGGCGATGCAGACGTTCCCGCGGCGTCAACTGCCCGCGTTCCTCGAAGCGCGGACGCCGCCGTTCGGAGAGGGCTGCTGCGCGGGCCTTGAGCGCGTGCACCTGATCCATCAGCGCCAGCATCTCGGTCCGGTTGCGCAGGAAGGTATCTGACTTGGGGTCGATGGATGTGGCAAAGGGCGTCATGACCGCGCCTCCACCAGCGATCGGGGCACCGCTACCGGCGTTTGCAGAAGGATTTGCGCAAAGCCTTTGCCCAAGGCGTCATTGCGCAGACTTGCCACGCCGCCCCCGCCGAGGGCACGGGTCAGAACCACGTTCATCGCATGGCAGCCGGGCAGGAAATAGCGCTTGACATCCCCCTCCAGAACATGCGCGAACCGGGCCCGGATCGTCGCTTCGTCCAGGCTGTGCCAGATGAAGGGCAACGCCTCGGGCGAACGCGCGATGATGCCGATATTCGCGCTGTCGCCCTTGTCGCCGCTGCGACCCCAGGCCAGCCGCTCCAGCGGCGCGGTGATCGGGTCGACCGGCGCGCCCGGGTGATCCGGCGGCATCGGTCGCACGAGTGCTTGCGGATCGAAGGCCTGTCCCGCCGCCACAGGGCAGGGCAGTCGACGGTCGCCCAGGTCGATCTCGACCGGGACATCCTCTTTGGGCAGGAGAAAGGAAAACAATCGCACCAGCGGGGAGGGACGCGCGCGGGTGCCGAAAAAACCCGAGAGCCCCGGCGGAGCAGAGAGCCCCATCCCCGAGGCCGCGCGCAGGAGCACGTCGAGACCGCGTTTGTCGGGATGGCGGGCCGCGTATTTGACGACGACTTCGCGTGCATCTCCGGCCCGCGCGGCGTCGCCGGTCTGACTGCCTGCGCCGATGATCTCGACACTGGTTTCGGTGAAATCGGCCAGATTCATGCGGCGCAGGGCCATTCGGGCACGCGAAAAGACCGCGCCGCAAAAGGCTTGCGCCTTGGCGGCCGCGTCACTGCCGTAGAAGGTTGCAGTGCTGCCGACGCGCCAGCCGTCCAGATAGGTGGCCGAGACCTTGTAATCTGGTGTTGGAGCGATACCCCGCGCGCCGCTCAGGCGCACCCGGTTTTCCTCCACCTGAGTGAGCGTCACGGCCGAGATATCGCAGATCACATCGGGCACGACATAGGCTTGCGGATCGCCGATCTCGTAAAGCATCTGCTCGGCCACGGTTCCGACAGAGACCAGACCACCGCTCTTGTCGGGCTTGGTGATGTCCATGGTGCCATCGGCTGAAATCTCGCAAATCGGATAGCCGATGCGATCGAGGCACTCGGCCACCAGGTGCCAGTCTGTGAAGTTCCCCCCCGTCGCCTGCGTGCCGCATTCCAGGATATGCCCGGCAAGTGTGCCCGCAGCCAGACGGTCATGGTCGTCTTCGGCCCAGCCGAAGGCGTGAATGCATGCGCCGAGTGTCACCGCACTGTCCACGCAGCGCCCTGTGATGACGATATCTGCCCCTGCCTCCAACGCCTGGGCTATGGGGAAGGCCCCAAGATAGGCGTTGACGGAAAAGATCGAATCGACCGGGGGGAAGGGCGCGCCGGTGAACATCTCGCAGGATGAAAAGTCAGGTGCGCGCGCTGTCAGGTCGTCGCCCAGGACGACGGCCACGGTCAGATCCAGCCCCATCTCGGCCACCATCGCGCGGACCGCAGCGGCGCAGGCCCGAGGATTGACGCCGCCTGCGTTCGAGATGACGCGTACCTTCTGTCGCGCGATCTCGGGCAGGTTTTGACGCATGACCGCATCGACGAAATCGCGGGCATAGCCTTGATCAGGGTCTTTGGCCCGGGCCCGCGCCATGATCGAGAGGGTGACCTCGGCCAGATAGTCGAAGACCAGGTAATCCAGCCCGCCTGCTGCAAGCAAGTGCGCGGCGGCGGTCGGGTCATCCCCCCAATAACCGCTGGCCCCGCCGATCCTGATCACGTCGTCGCACATCCCCTAAACCGTCTCCCCTCGGTAGTCGGTATTGCGTCAGGACTAAAATGAAAGCATATTCAGTATTAGTGAATCAAGTTCATTTTTTTGGAATCCGCATGCCCGAGACCGTATCCAAGACCCGACGCGAGAAGGTCGAAGAAAAGGAACGCGCGATCCTTGCCGCCACAAGAGCGGTGTTCCGCGAAAAGGGTCCGGAGGATGCCAAGATCACTGCGATTGCGCAGGCGGCCAATCTCGCGGAAGGCACGGTGTATCTCTATTTCAAGAACAAGCAGGCGCTGCTTATGGCAGCCGTCAGCGAATTCTATGTCGAACTTACGCGTGACGCGGAAATCGCCGTTCAAACCGCATATGAGACCGAGGCGCGGCTGACCGCCCTAGCGCGGCTGCATTTCAGCCGGGTTCTGGAAGAATGGCCGCTCATCGCCGAGGCGATGGGACCGTATCTTCCGTCGCCCGAATACCGCGAGACCGAAGCCTATGCGCTGAACCGGCGTTACGTGGCGGTCTTTGACGGCGTCATCCGGGATGGCGTTCTGCGCGGCGAAATCCGCGCCGATGTCTCGGTGTCGGTGATGCGCGACGCCTTCTACGGAGGCCTAGAGCATTTCGCCCGCAGCGCGCGTTTGCGGACGATGCTGCCGGATACGGAAGCCGAGGTGGGGCAGTTCCTCACCGTCTTCACGGCCGGGATCATGGACCGCCCGCCCGCTGGCGCTTTGGACGGCGCGCGAGTTGTGCGACAGCTGCAAGGCGTCATCGCCGATATCGAAGACCAGTTGCGCTCGGGTGGGCAGGGTGATGGAACGAAGCAAGACGGGGGGGAAGCGCAATGAAGATCGAAGGTCAAGCCGCTATCGTGACAGGCGGCGCATCGGGATTGGGCGGAGCCACAGCGGAAAAGCTGGCCGCGTCCGGAGCCAGGGTCGCCATTTTCGATATCAACGTGGAGAAGGGTGAGGCGCATTCCAAGGCGATTTGTGGCGCGTTTTTCAAAGTGAACGTTTCCGACGCCACCGAAGTGAAAGAAGCGATCGCCGCTGCCGAAGGTCTGCACGGCAAGGCGCGGATCCTTGTCAATTGCGCGGGGATCGGCCCGCCCGCCAAAGTCATCGACCGCGACGGGTTGCCCGCATCGCTCGAAGTCTTCAACACCGTGCTGAACGTGAACCTGTCGGGGTCATTCAACTTGCTTTCGCAATTCGCGGCAGCCTTGCACACCGCCGACCCGCTGGGCGAGGAACGCGGGGTCATCATCAACACCGCGTCGGTCGCGGCCTTTGACGGCCAGATCGGGCAGGCCGCCTATTCGGCCTCGAAAGGCGGAGTCGTTGGCATGACCCTGCCAATCGCCCGCGAATTGGCGCGCTATGGCATTCGGGTGATGACGATTGCGCCGGGGCTGTTCCTGACGCCGCTTCTGGAGACACTCTCGGAAGAAATCCGTGCCTCGCTGGGGGTGCAGGTGCCTTTCCCCAGCCGTCTCGGCGATCCGGTGGAGTTCGCCCAGCTTGTCACAGCGATTGTCGAAAATCCCATGTTGAACGGCGAAACGATCCGCCTGGATGGGGCAATAAGGATGGCTCCGAAATGAGTTTTACCATGGAGCGCAGCGGCATATCGGACCGCGCGCTGGCACTTGCTGACAGCGTCGAAACCTTTGTACGCGAGACGGTGGTGCCGTTTGAGCGCGATCCGCGTCTTGGGGCGCATGGCCCCTCCGAAGATCTGTCGAAAGAGCTCAAGGCGTTGGCCCGGGACGCGGGGCTGATGACACCGCATATCCTTGAGGATGGCTGTCATCTGACCCAGCGCGAAACCGCTGCCGTTCTGATCCGGTCGGGCCTGTCGCCGCTGGGGCCATTGGCCTGCCATACCTGCGCGCCGGACGAGGGCAACATGTACCTTCTGGGCAAGGTGGCCTCACCGGAGCTGAAAGAGCGCTTCCTCAGCCGGATGATCACAGGCGAGATGCGGTCAGCTTTCTTCATGACCGAACCCGCCGAAGATGGCGGGGCGGGGTCTGATCCGTCGATGATGCTTACAATCTGCGTGCCGGACGGCAACCATTGGGTGATCAACGGGCGCAAAACATACATCACCGGCGCCGACGGGGCAGGGATGGGCATCGTCATGGCCAAGGCCGAGGAAGGCGCCTGCATGTTCCTGGTCGATCTGCCGCACCCGAATGTCCGGATTGAGCGCGTGATGGATACGATCGACAGCTCCATGCCGGGCGGCCACGCGGTTGTCACCATCGACAATCTGCGCTTGCCCGCCGATCAGATGCTGGGTGAGGCCGGGGAGGGGTTCCGCTATGCGCAAGTGCGGCTGGCGCCTGCTCGTCTGAGCCATTGCATGCGGTGGCTGGGGGCTTGCATCCGCGCGCATGAAATCGCAGTGAGCTACACCAATCGGCGACAGGCCTTTGGCAAGCCTCTAATCGACCATGAAGGTGTCGGCTTCATGCTGGCCGAAAACCTGATGGACCTGAAGCAGGCCGAATTGATGGTCTATTGGTGCGCCGATGTGCTGGACAGCGGCGCGCGCGGGACCGTCGAAAGCTCGATGGCGAAGGTCGCCGTATCCGAGGCGCTGATGCGGGTGGCGGATCGCTGTGTGCAATGTATGGGCGGGCAGGGCGTTACAGGGGATACGATCGTCGAACAGGTATTCCGCGAAATCCGGGCGTTCCGGATCTACGACGGTCCGACCGAGGTTCACAAGTGGAGCCTCGCGAAGAAGCTCAAGCGGGACTGGACCAAAGCGCAAAACCCGTAGCTGCGCTGCGGCGGCCCCTAGTCGCGCGCCAGGCCGAACGCGATCCGTCCCAGGCTGAGGGGAGAGTTTGCCAGGTCGATGAACCGCTTTTCATCGGCCAAGAGTTCCCGTCCGGCGGATCGCCCTTCCGAACTTGTCATCGCGCTATCCAGATCCACGCGCGTGTCCCAGACCATCTCGGCAAACCCGTCGAAAGGTTCAGGCGCCCCGCGCACTTGCCCCAGCGCTGTGCCCATCTCGTCTTCGATCGTGTGGATCTGGTTGTAGACGGCAAAGCGCAGTGCCTCCCGGTGCTTTTCCACGAGGGGCCCGTGGGTGTTGCGCCAATACGTCTGGAACTCTTCGCGGGTCAGATGCGGTTGCCGCCTAAGACAAAATATCAGTTTGAGCATGGTCTTCCCTTTCGTTTCCGACCGAGATCCGCAGCCGCTTCAGACCGCGCTTGACTCGTTTAACATAACAAGCGATCGTTAGGTAAATTGATTGTCCTGATCTTGTAGTAGTGCCTGGTTACCTTTGTGAATTGGCGTGTTTGACGGATCCGGATATCGCGTCACTGAGCCCTGACCGGCGTGTTTGGTCGAAAGGGGCGTCGAACTTGAGGTCGAACACACCTTGACGGTTGAAGCCTTTGACTCGTTGCAGAAAGGCCTGGTAGAGCCCGAAAACTGCAGGCTTGGCCATGACTGACGCCAGCGTTTCCAAACCCGCACGGCGAAGAAAAGACAACCTGTTTTCGCAGGAGGTGATCGTTCTTCTGGTCACGCTCGGACTTGGCGTCCTCTTCGCCGTGACGCTTCCGGGGTTCGCGACACTTGGCAACCTCCTGACCATGAGCAACAGCGTCGCGATCCTGGGGATCCTCAGTCTTGGCATGGGGGTCGTGGTCATCGGTCGCGGTCTCGATCTGTCGCAGATCACGGCCATGGCGGTCAGCGCGGCCATCGTTTGTCAAATGATCGGATCTGGCTTTGCCATACCGGTCGCGTTGCTTGCGGGGTTGGCCGTTGCGCTGGCCATCGGCATCGCGAACGGGCTGATCATTGCCTTCATCGAGATCCCGGCGCTTTTCACGACGCTGGCCAGCGGTCTGCTGGTCTATGGATTGGCCCGCATCACAGTGCTGGACGGCTTCATCAGCTATATTCCCAACGGCAATGACGGGTTCCTGTTTGTTGGACAGGGGCGCCTTTTCGGTGTTCCCATGCCGGTGATTGTCTTCATTCTGCTTGCGATCCTCGTCCACCTGATGTTGTCGCGAACCAGTGTGGGGCGGTTCGTCTATGCTCATGGCGACAACGCCGACACGGCACGTCTGACCGGTATCCCGGTGCGGCCTCTGACGGTTTTCGAATATAGCGTCTGTTCGGTGATCGGCTTTCTCGCAGGGCTGGTCATGGCCGCGATGAATGCCAGCATGAATACCCAGGTGATCAATTCCACCCTGATCTTCGACGTCATCCTGGTGGTTGTGTTGGGTGGAATATCGCTTGTCGGAGGACGTGGCAGCGTCTTGAGCGTCATTGTCGGCGCCGCACTGATCGGGACGTTGCTCAACGGCATGATCATCATGAATCTCGACAGCAATTTGCAAAGCATCATCAAGGGCTTGGTGTTGTTGGGTGCGATCCTGCTCGACAACTTCCTGCACCCCCGAGACGAAGAAACCGCCCGGCAAGGAGACTGAGCGCATACCAGAAGGCCCGCAGGGCTACCCAACAACACGGAGGAGACCAAAATGACCCAAAAGACACCCCTGTCCCGGTTGATAAGATGCCTTCCCGCTGCGGCGGCGCTGGTCGTTGCAGGCGGCCTTGCGGCAGAGGCCCAACAACTTGCCGGTGGTAACAGCTCGGCCGAGCTGCGCGAGCTGGTCGACTCGAAACTTGTCGGTAAGAAGGTCGCCTGGATGCCCACGACCCTGGGCTTTCCGCTGACCGATATGTGGACCTATGTCATGCAGCAGGAAGCCGATCAGATGGGCTTGACGCTGGATGTCCGCGATCCGGGCTGGAACCCCGACACGATGGTGCAGATCGTCAATTCGCTGATCGCGGAAAAGCCCGACGTGATGATCGTGCATAACTTCAACGTCCAGCTTCTGGCGAAGCAGCTCAAACGGGCTGAAGAGGCGGGCATTCACGTCGTTCAGGTCAACATGGTCTCGAACTACAAGACAGGGGCCTATGTCGGTGCAGACTGGGGCCAGGTCGGTCGGATGGTTGGCGAAGATGTCGTGCAGGCCTGCGGCAAGGACAGCGGCACCTCGGGCAAGGTTGCGGTGGTGCAGGGCGATCTGACCTCGGCCGCCAGTATAGAACAGCTGGCAGGCTTCAAGGAAGCGCTTGCCGCGGACGACACGATCACCATCGTCTCGGAACAGGATGCTGCATGGGATGCCAGCAAGGCCAACACCATCACGGCGACGGTCCTGCAGCAGCACCCGGATCTGTGTGCCACCTTCGGTTTCTGGGGCACCATGCAGAACGGGGCCGCACAGGCGGTCAAAGCCGCCGGTAAGACGGATCAGGTCAAGGTCTATGCTTCTGGCGAGGGCAATCGTCAGGACTGTACCAACGTCTCGGACGGTTTGTTCTACAAATTCCTGAACTACAGCGCACCCAAGCAGGGCGAAGCCATCATGTCAGCGGTCAGCTTTATGCTGCAATCGGGGCTGGCGCCGACGGACATCCGCATGGCGCATTACAGCCGCCCGTTCTGGGTCACCAGGGATAACGTCGATCCTTCGATGTGCTTCGACGTGCCCGGTTAAGCGAAGCAGACCTGATCGCCGGGAAAGCGGGGTCCGCTTTCCCGGTCGCTACCTTTACCCCAACTTAGATGGACAAGCCCATGGCCGCGCGTACCGGTGCCAGCTCTGTCTTGCAGAACCTGCAATCCCGCTTTTCGTTCCGCATCTTCCTTTCGGATCTGCTGTCGAAATCGTGGATGGAGCCGGCGATCCCCTTCGCCATCATGGTGGCGCTGATTACCTATTTTTCCCTGACGGTGCCGAACTATGCCACCGCCTACAACCTGGTTGAGCTGCCCCGGCAATTCGCGGAATTCGGGTTTGTGGCGATTGCCATGGCCATCGTGATCATCTCGGGGGGGATCGACCTAAGCGTCGGGGCGATCGTTGGCATCGTCAATCTGGTGGCTCTGCTGATGATCAGCGTGTTCCAGATGCCTGTCGGGGTGGTCTTCGCTGCGAGTGTTCTGTGCGGCGCGATCTTAGGAGGCTTCAACGGGGTTCTGATTGGTTATCTCAAGGCGCGGCCTTTCCTGACGACGATGGTCACGCTGATCATCTACCGGGCCATCGTCGAGATCATCAACAAGGCCTATGCCGTCCAGATCGCTACCGCCTGGGTGGACAATTCCGCTTGGGATTTCCTCGGCGACGGCTTGATCCTGGGCGTTCCCGTCAATGTCGTCATTCTGATTGCCGTGGCCTTGGTTGGGCATGTCTTTCTGCGAAATTCAAGGCCCGGCTGGCACATCATGTCCATCGGTTCCAGCCGCAAGGCGGCCCGGCACGTCGGGATCAAGGTCGAGCGTCTGCTCTGCCTGACATACGTGATGTCCGGTGCCTTATGCGGCCTGGCGGGTGTGCTTTACGCGGCGCGCCAGAACAGCCCCGGCACCGATACCGGCACCGGATGGGAGGTTACCGCGCTGACGGCCGTTGTCCTCGGCGGGATCTCTCTGGCGGGCGGAAAGGGCACAATCGGTCGCGCGATGATCGGTGCGGTGATCGTTTTCGTCCTGGTCAACGGGCTTGTCCGACTAGGCATGCCGGGGCCGGTTACCTCGGTCGGTCTGGGATTGCTGCTGCTGGCGGCGGTTGGACTTGATGTGAAATGGGCCAAGAACCGCGCAAAGGTCATTCAGAAGATCTATGTGAACCCCACGCGGGTCGATTTCGGCCCCATGCCAGAGATCGCGCGCGACAGCGGATCACCCTTGGCCGAGAACAACGCGCTCGCCACGGTCGAGGCCATCGGTCTCGATCAGATCGAGGGCCCGGAAGATGTGATACTCGACCGGCAGGGAAGGCTCTACGGCAGTACGCGCGAAGGCTGGATCGTGCGCTTTTCCGGCGAAGACTTTTCGCAGCGCGACGTCTTCGCCCGGATTGGCGGGCGCCCTCTGGGCATGGCGTTCGACAAGGAAGAGAACCTGATCGTGTGCGTGGGCGGAATGGGCCTCTACGGTGTCCGCCCCGACGGCGAGGTCTACAAGCTGACCGATCAGACCAATCGCACCTGGTACAAACTCAACGACGACTCCCGGCTGCGGCTGGCGGACGATCTCGATATTGCGCCTGACGGGAAGATCTACTTTTCCGAAGCCACGATCCGGTACGAGATGCACAGCTGGCACGTGGACGGGGTCGAAGGGCGCGGCAACGGTCGGCTGGTGGAACATGACCCAGCGACTGGTGAGACACGCACCGTCGTCAAAAGCATGGTCTTTCCCAACGGCGTCTGTGTGACCCACGACGGACAGGCAGTTCTGGTGGCCAGCACCTGGCTGTGCAAGATTTTCCGGTACTGGATTGCCGGACCGAAGAAAGGCCAGATGGATATCTGGGCGGACAACTTTCCCGGGTATCTCGACAATATCAACCGGGCGTCCGACGGAGGCTATTGGGTTGCGCTGGTAGGCATCCGGTATCCCGCATTCGATCTGGCAATGAGAAGCCCGCGCTTCCGGTATCGCATGGTCAAGGAAATCCCCGTGGACGAATGGATTTTCCCGGGCGTGAACAACGGATGCGTGATCAAGCTCGATGCCAATGGTAAGCCCGAGGCATCCTATTGGGATCCGGGTGGTGAAAACCACCCCACCATCACTTCGATGCGCGAACACAAGGGATATCTCTATCTGGGCGGGCTCGAGAACAACCGTATCGGCAGATTGAAACTCAAGGGCGTGGACGAAACCTGGACCGGCTGGGACTCCTATTGGGGCGACAAACGGAGGGAACTCTCCTGATGTCCCAGATCCTTCGCAATATCCGCGCGATCCTGAACCGCAACAAGGATCAGCACTCTATCCCGGTGATGGATGGCAACTTGTCTCCCAACGATGCGCTGGAACGCTGCGCTGAATTGGCGGTCTTCGATGCGCCGCCAGATGACATGGCGCTCGATTCCGATGGCCGGTTGCATGTGTCGGTCGGTGACCGGGTCCTGCGCCGCACGCCCGCGGGAGAGTGCGAGGAGGTGGCTCACCTGCCGGGCGCAGTGGGGGCCTTGGCATTCCACCCGGACGGACGGCTTCTGGCCTGCGTCTCGGGCGAAGGGCTGGCGCTCATCTCGGACGGCGGTCGCGTGGAATGGCTGCGCAAGGCAGGCGGGCAGAAGCTTGGCTGTCTCACGGCCGTTGCAGTTGCGCGTGACGGCACGATCTATGTGACGCAAGGCTCCTGCGATACCCAGCCGCAGGACTGGGTTGTCGATCTCATGCAGAAGAACGCGTCGGGCCTTCTGATCCGCGTCGATCCGACGGGGCGCGAGGCCGAGATCCTGGCCCGCGGACTGGCCTATCCCGCTGGTGTGGCGATCACACCCGATGACAGCCAGATCCTCTTCAGCGAGAGCTGGGCGCATACGCTGTCGCTCTGTAACCGCGACGGCGGCGCCCGACGCAAGATGGTGCGGAACTTTCCCGGCTATCCCTCGCGCCTAATCCCTGATGGAAGAGGCGGCTTTTGGGTCTGCCTCTTTGCGGCGCGCACGCATCTTGTGGAACTCGTCCTGAGCGACGCTGACTTTCGCACAGCCATGATGGCCGAAGTAGATCCGGCCTTCTGGATTGCCCCGTCGCTGCGGGCCACGGGGTCATACATGGAGCCCTTACAGGGCGGCGGCATCAAGAAGCTGGGCGTGGTCAAGGCCTGGGCTCCGCCGCGGTCCTACGGGCTGGTGCTGAGGGTCAACCAGGACGGCGACGTGATTGAGAGTCTGCACAGTCGCGTGGGCGGGACGTGCCATGGCGTGACCTCCGCCTTGCCCTGCTCCGAGGGCCTCTATGTCCTCTCGAAAGGGCATCAGCGCCTTGTGATTCGCCAGCGGGGAGGGCTTGCCGATGCATGACCAGAAACCACCGATCATTCGTATTTCGTCCGGCAGCAAGATTTACGGCGGTGTTCACGCGATCGAAGATGTGGACTTTGACGTGCGCGCAGGCGAAGTGCATGCGTTGGTCGGAGAAAACGGTGCAGGCAAATCGACCCTGTCCAAATCCATCGCGGGCACGATCAAGCTGACCCATGGCACGATCGAGGTCGATGGCGTTCCGGTCACCTTCGAAAGCCCGGCGGATGCCCTGCGCCAAGGGATTGCGATGGTGTACCAGGAAACCAGCCTGGTCCCTACCATGACCGTGGCCCAGAATATCGAACTCGGTAACGAGAAATTCTATAACCGGTTCCGTCTGCTGAACATCAAGGCGCAGCAGCATCTGCAATCGCGCAACTTCCACGTGGACCCGGCGGCCATGGTGTCATCGCTTGGCGCGGCGCAGCGGCAGATGGTCGAGATCGCGCGCGCCCTGCGGTTTGATGCGCGGGTCATCATTTTTGACGAGCCTACGGCAAGCCTGACGCCGGAAGAGATCCTGCATTTCTTTCACCTGATCGAGGACCTGCGCAGACATGGTGTGGGCATCATCTATATCTCCCATGCTCTCGAGGAATCGCTGCAGATCGCCGATCGGATCACGGTCTTGCGCGATGGCCGGGTGATTGTCTGCAAGCCCGCAGCCGAGTTCGACAGGGATGGCCTTGTCCGGGCCATGGTGGGGCGCGACGTCTCACAAAGCCACTACGCCAAGGCCGATCACAGCGCGGATGGACAGAAGGGCGTACGCCGCAAAGTTCTGAGCGTCGAGAACGTGACGATGGGCAGCGCGGTCAAGAACATGTCCTTTTCCGTTTACGCGGGCGAGGTCGTGGCCATGTCTGGGCTGATCGGATCGGGGCGTACGGAAATCGCCAAGATCGTCTGCGGCGAATTCAAACGCAATCTGCTCAATGGCGGGATGATTTATCTCAACGGCAAGCCAGTGCGGTATCGCGTGCCGGGCCAGGCGATCAACGATGGCATCGTGTATATCAGCGAAGACCGCAAGGTGAACGGGTTCTTCGAAACGATGACAGTGGATGACAATATCTATCTTGGTCGTCTAGCCACCCGGCTCGGTCGGAGGATCTTTGTCTCGCGGGCGGAACGGCAGTCCCTCGCGGATGCCTGGGTGGACAAGCTGCGCATCGCGGCGACCCATCGAGATGCGAAGATATCCGAGCTTTCAGGCGGCAATCAGCAGAAGGTTATGATTTCGAAATCCCTGGTGCAGGAGCCCGACCTGGTGATTTTCGATGAGCCCACACGCGGTGTCGATGTCGGGACGATCCCGGTCATCCACCAGGCCATCAGGACCCTGGCGGACGAAGGCAAAGCCGTGCTGGTGATTTCTTCCTATCTTCCCGAGGTGCTGAGCGTCGCCGACAGGATCCTCGTCGCACGGCAGGGCCGGATCGTCGAGGAATTCGATGCCGCCACCGCGACGGAAGACAAGATCATGTACGCCGCAATTCACTAGAGTGACGGCAATCCATGGGAGGAGACGCACAGATGGCCCGTTTTGAAAATCGTGTCGCGATTGTCACCGGGGCCGGATCGGGCATCGGGCGCGCCATGGCGCTGGCACTGGCCCGGGATGGCGCCAGCGTGGTCTGCACGGACATCGACCAAGATACTGTTCGGGAAACCGCAGATTTGGTCGGCGGGCCGACATCGAGCATGGTGCTGGACAGCGCGGACGAACAGGCGGTTCGGGAAGCGATCCAGAAAACCCGGCGAGATTTCGGGCGGCTGGACATCCTGATGAACAACGCAGGCGTAGGCGGAAAGGATTGGGAGACTACGACGGCAATCAACCTAGACGGTGTCTATTTCGGGTTGAGCCATGCCTGCCCGATCATGGCGGAGCAGGGCGGCGGAGCGATTGTGAACACATCCTCCATTGCCGGGCTGGGCGGACTGATGTGGGCCGAGGATTATCACGACAACACGCAGCTGACCGGGTCCCTCAGTGCCTATGTCGCAAGCAAACATGGCGTGGTCGGGTTGACCAGACAGTTCGCGCTGGCCTTCGCAAAGGCAGGTGTGCGGGTCAATGCGGTGTGCCCCGGTTATGTCGAAACCCCCATTATCTCGACGCTGCGCGGCACCGAAGGCATGGACTTTCTCAGATCGCTGCACCCGATGGGGCGTCTCGGGCAGCCAGATGAAGTTGCCGAAGTTGCAGCATTCCTGGCCAGCGACGCGGCGAGTTTTGTGACGGGCGCAGCAGTGCCGGTCGATGGCGGGTATACGGCGAGATAGGGCCAAGCCGCCACAGGTTTGGGTTCAGGGGAGTGGCACTATGGGACGTCTGTCCGGCAAGGTCGCGATCATAACTGGCGGGGCAGGTGTCATCGGGAAAGCGGCTGCGCGGCGGTTTGCAGCGGAAGGTGCTCGCGTACTTCTGGTCGATCTGGAAAGCGCTGCATTGCAAGCCGTTTGCAAGGACTTGGACTGCGAGAATGTCAGGTCCTTTGCTGCGGATGTGACCTCTGCCCGGGACAATGCAGCAATGGTGGCCGAAGCAATTCGTTGCTTTGACGGAGTGGACATCCTTCTGGCCAATGCCGGAACAGAGGGGGCCGTGGGGCCGATCGTCGATAGTGACGAGGCGCTCTTTGACCGGGTCATGGCGGTCAACGTGAAAGGGCCGTTTCTTGGGATGAAGGCAGTCCTTCCGACGATGGCCGCGCGCGGAGGAGGAAGCATCGTCATCACCTCAAGCGTCGCAGGCATTCGCGGATCGGCTCAGGTTGCCCCTTATTCCACGAGCAAACACGCGGTGATCGGTTTGATGAAATCTGCGGCCAAGGAGGTCGCGGCACAGAATATCCGCGTCAACACGGTAAATCCCGGCCCTGTGGCATCCCGAATGATGAGTAGTCTGGAAGAAGGGCTCGCTCCGGGGGCGGCTGAGCGCGCAAAATCCGTCATGCAGAGCAACATTCCGATCGGCCGCTATGCCACGCCCGAAGAGATCGCAAATGTCATGCTGTTCCTCGCCAGCGATGAGGCCGCGTTCGTCACAGGCGCGGTCTATTTGGCCGATGGCGGCATGATGGCGTAGCGCGCATGCGCTGCCGAATCCGGTCGTCCGGAATCCTTCGCCGCGATCAGCCTTTCAGGGTGTTGATCCCATCCGCTAAGCCATTCGCCAGAAGGCCGATGTCGTAGGAATAGGACACCATGGTGAACCCCCGATCCATCCATGCCCGCGCAATCTCGACGGTCGGTGCCATGCAGGCCGCGAATTTGCCGTGGCGCTGGCAGGCGGCCAGCATCGCATCAATAGCTTCGTTAATGCGCGGGCTGTCTGTTTGCCCGGGAATACCAAGCGAGAGGGACAAGTCGAACTGACCAAGATGCGCGCCGTCGATACCATCGACTGCCATGATCTCGTCGACGTTTGCGACCCCCCGCTCGGTTTCAATCATCGCCAAGACGATCGTGCGGTCCTCAGCGATCCGCATCTTCTCCGCGATATCGCCCCATGCATAATCGTCGTGGGCCCCGCCGAACATGGCGCCGCGTTGCCCCTTTGGCGGATAGCGCGTCCAGGACACGATGTCGCGCGCTTCCTCCGCAGACTCGACCATCGGCATCATCAATCCCATTGCGCCGAGGTCGAGCAGGCGCGACACGAACTGATACTGTTTGCCCGGCGGTCGAACGATCGGAACCAGGTCGAGGCCCCTCATGTAGGAAAACTGCCGCTTCATTTCGTCCAAATCGAAGCCGCTGTGCTCCATGTCATATAGCGCGAAATCAGCGCCCGCCGAGGCCAGGATCGCTGGAAGGCCCGGCGATGTCAGTTCGAAGATCATTGTCCCAAAGGCGTTCTCACCTCGTTGCAAGGCCTTTTTGACGGGATTGCTGCGCATCGACCGATCTCCAACTAGGCGGTTGCGAATTTGCTCAGGACGTCAGCCTCGCCGGGAATGATCGGAGAAAAGTCACGCGCGGCAAGATACTCCGGCCGCGCAAATGCAGTGCCCCGATTGTCGATCGTGCAAACGTTGAGGTAGAGGATTGTCCGGCGCAGGGGCGTGATGTTCACGGTCGAGCCATGCACAACATTCATGTTCATGAAGAGGATGGAACCTGCGGGCCCGGTGATGGCCTCCAACCCGTTTTCTTTCACCAGCCGATCAAGTGTCTCATGGGGAATGTCATACCGGTACTTGGCGGCAGCTCCGTGGTCCTCGGCGTTCTTGTTGACGCTCGCCTCCTGCACGATGCCTGCATGCTGGGTTCGGGGCACACACATCAGCGGAGCGTTGCAAGGCGTGCATTCGTCCAGCAGAATCGAGATCATCAGACCCTTGGGTTCGGGTACACCATCGACGCGATGATATGTGCCGAAGTCCTGGTGCCAGTCTACGATCGCGCCGCCCTTTTGCTTGATATTGACGCGGGACTGATGGACGTAGATCTGCTGATGGAGCAACTCTTCCGCAGCCCCCACAAGCTTCGGATGGTGGGCCAAAGCGGAGAAGCGTTCGTCGAGCGCGTGCATCCCGTAAACGACATGCGGCGACCCATCGGCTTCGCGCGAGACTTCGGGCCCGTCATGCTTGCCGAGGTCCTGCAAGGCGGATTCGAGAACAGCGAGTTCGTCCGCCGTGAGCATATTTTTGACAAGCACATAGCCTTTGTCTTCGTACTCAGCGATCTGTTCCTCTGTCAGGTACATTCGTCTACTCCTTGGTTCGGTTGCACGGGGCGAAGGCGATTAGGTGCCGTTGGGCAAGCGCTTGTTGGCGAGGGGACTGGCTCACGACGCAGGGCATCGCGCAGCCTTGTCCGAAGATCGAGAAATGCGCCCGTCTTATTGAGAGCCTGCGTCATCAAAAGTGCCGTCATGTGCGGACCGTCCATGAACTCTACGCCGACAGGGCAAGGCAGGATTGCTGATCCAAAACCTGCCTTATGAAACGCGTTCTAACAAACGACTGTTTGAAAATCAAGGACGAGGATCGGGGGCGCCGCACGCAGAGTGTTGGTTGAGGCAGTGTCAGGGACTTGTTCGTGGAAATCCGGTTGAGCAGGGCAAAGGGGCATGTCAGAGGAACTTGACTTGAGCCGAGCCGCGGGTGCTGTCAAAGCAAACCGGCTTGAGGCGGGCAGGGCGGTTTTGTAGCGTCCAGCCATGACCAAAAGATCCCCGTTTCGCTATTTCAAGACCAGCCCAGAGATCATCCGCTTGGCGGTCATGCTGTACATCCGGTTCCCGTTGTCGCTGCGGAACGTGGAAGACCTTCTGCACGAGCGCGGCATTGATGTGAGCCACGAAGCGGTGCGGTTCTGGTGGCACAGGTTCGGGCCGATGTTCGCCGCTGAAATCCGAAAGCGCAGGATTGCAGGGATGAAATCCAGCCGATGGTGCTGGCATCTCGACGAGATGTTCGTGAAGATCAATGGCGAACGCCACTACCTTTGGCGGGCTGTGGATCACGAGGGCGGGTGCTGTCAAAGCAAACCGACTTGAGGCAGGCACGCGGCCTCGCGCCGAGCATATGGCAACCCCATCTGGCGCGAACGCCCGGCGGCGACGCAGCATAGGCTTGATCGACCGTGTCGGCCCGCAGGTCCATGTCGGACAGACAGGCAGGAAACAGCCTGTGACAGGACAGAAGCGGACTGGGCGATCTCTTCATCGAAAAGCCGGGTTTCAGGTCAGGTTTGTCGGGCCGGGTGTGCGTTCAAGCATGCGTTCCCCATCGACAGGTCAAGGCTCTTCGCGAACCGCGCCTGCCAGTATCTGGCGTTAGACGCAGATCGGCATCGACGCGGAAATGCATTTGATTTTTTGCGCGCGGTAATAAATTGTTAAGTTTCCGAAAGTTTAAGAGGTCCGCGCAGATGAGCAAGCCCAAGATCCGGAACATGGAAGAGTTTGCTGCGCATAGCGGTGTCTCGCGACCCACGGCGTCGAAATATTTCGACGATCCGCAGAGCGTACGCCCCTCGACGCGTGAGAAGATCGAGAGGGCGCTGGAAACCTGCGACTACCGGCCCAACATTTTCGCCATTAACCAGAACCGGAAATTGACCAAGAATATTGGCATAGTGGTGCCCTATCTGGCGGATCCGTTCTTTGCGGAGATTGCGCGCCGGATCGAGACGCTTGTGATCGAAGCCGGGTTTCGCCCGATCCTTTTGTCATCCCATGGCGATCCGGCGCTTGAGGTCGGCAATCTCGACTCCCTGCGCTCGATCAAGCCGGCGGGCGTGCTGCTGGCACCATTGGGACGGGCCTCGGACAGGCGGGCGATCGAAGCCTTCTGCAAGAGTGTTCCGACCGTCAATTTCGACGCCAATATCGAGGGGGTGGGCGAGGCATTCATCGGTCACGACAATGCCCAGGCCACGAAGATCATGCTGGAGTACCTGACAAGGTCCGGAGAACCTCCGGTCTTTTTCGAGATGCGCACGCCGCCGAACCCGAACGCCAACAAGCGTCGCAATGCCTATATCGAGGGCATGGAACAGATGGGCCTGACGCCGCATATCATCCAGGCCGCAGGTGAGGGCTGGGATCTGGAAGAGATCGGGTATCAAGAAGGTCTGCGGGTGATCTCTGCGGGGCGGTTGGCCACAAACACGGTGTTTTGCAGCAATGATCGACTGGCCATAGGCTTCCTTGCCGCAGCCTATGAATTGAGGGTGAGCGTGGGCCGGGGGCCGGACTGTTCGCTGCGGGTGGCCGGTCACGACAACCACCCATTCTCTCGCTATACCTGCCCGACCTTGACGACGGTTTCGCACAACTATTCTGCAATCGCGACGACCAGCGTCGAGACGATCCTGTCCCTGATCGAATCGGGAGAACGGGGGTCTGCTCGCGAAACGAGGCTGTTCAACGGAGAGCTGATCATGCGCGCATCAGCGTAATGCCTTGATAAGAAAAGAAACCAATAAATTTACGCGCGTAAAAAATTAAATTGACGAGAGGCAATGTGATTTCTTATCGTGAGGCCATAAAACTCACGAGAGGGAGGACTCGTATGTATTTCCGAAACGCACTTGGTGCGGCGACGGCCATGTCGCTCTTGGCGACCAGCGGTGCATTTGCCGATACCATCACGATTGCGACCGTTAACAACGGCGACATGATCCGCATGCAGGGCTACACCGATGATTTCACGGCCAAGACCGGTCATGAGGTCGAATGGGTGACGTTGGAGGAAAACGTTCTGCGTCAGCGTGTTACCACCGACATCACCACCAAGGGTGGAGCGTTCGACATCATGACCATCGGTATGTACGAAACCCCGATCTGGGGTGCCAATGGCTGGCTGGTGCCGCTCGACGACCTGTCGGATGCCTATGATGTCAACGACATCCTGCCGGCGATGCGTGGCGGGCTCAGCCACGAGGGTACGCTCTACGCCGCGCCGTTCTACGGTGAAAGCTCGATGGTCATGTACCGCACCGACCTGATGGAAAAGGCCGGGCTGACGATGCCCGAGGCACCGACCTGGGATTTCATTCGCCAGGCGGCGATCGCGATGACCGACCGAGACAATGAGATCAACGGTGTCTGCCTGCGCGGCAAGGCCGGTTGGGGCGAAGGCGGCGCCTTTATCACGGTCACCGGGAACTCCTTTGGCGCGCGCTGGTTCGACGAGGACTGGAACGCCCAGTTCGATCAGCCGGAATGGGCCAATGCGCTCAACTTCTTTGTTGATCTGATGACCGAAGCCGGGCCTCCGGGATATGCCACCAACGGTTTCAACGAGAACCTGTCGCTGTTCCAGCAGGGCAAGTGCGGCATGTGGATCGACGCAACGGTGGCCGCCTCGTTCGTGACCAACCCCAAGGATTCGACGGTTGCCGACAAGGTCGGCTTTGCGCTGGCGCCCGATACCGGTATGGGCAAGCGGTCGAACTGGCTGTGGGCCTGGGCGCTGGCAGTGCCGGCGGGCACCCAGAAGGAAGCGGCGGCCAAGCAGTTCATCGAATGGGCGACCTCGAAGGAGTATATCGAACTGGTCGCGGCCAAGGAGGGCTGGGCCAACGTGCCACCGGGCGCGCGGACTTCGCTTTACGAGAACCCCGAATATCAGAAGGTTCCGTTTGCCAAGATGACGCTGGATTCGATCAACGCGGCCGACCCGACGAACCCGACGGTCAAACCGGTTCCCTATGTCGGTATCCAGTTCGTGGCGATCCCCGAATTTGCAGGAATCGCGACCGAGGTCAGCCAGGAGTTCTCGGCGGTTTATGCCGGACAGCAGACCGTGGAAGAGGCATTGGCCAAGGCGCAGGCCCTGACCAATGATGCGATGGAAGCCGCAGGCTATCGCTAGGCTCCCTCCCATGCCAGAGAGCGGTCTTGCCGCTCTCTGGCTTTCCCATCCCGGAAACTGAGGACCGGCGCCGGGCGTTTATGCGGCGCGCGTGAACACAGGAGATGTGTCAATGGCCACGCAGCATTCACGATCTGCCGCGCGCATCATGATGGCCCCCGCCGTGATCCTGCTTTTGGGCTGGATGCTGGTGCCACTGACGATGACGCTCTACTTTTCGTTCAAGAAATACCTGCCGTTACGCGGTGGTGACCTGGGCTGGGTCGGGTTCGAGAACTACGTGCGCTTCGTGACCTCCAGCGCGTTCTGGCCGGCGATTGCGACCACGCTGATCATCGTGGGCGGCGTTCTGGTGATCACCGTCTTTCTGGGGATCCTGCTGGCGATCCTGCTTGATCAACCGATGTGGGGACAGGGGGTCGTCCGTATTCTGGTCATTGCCCCCTTTTTCGTCATGCCGACCGTGTCGGGCCTGGTCTGGAAAAACATGTTCATGGACCCGGTGAACGGGTTCCTGGCCCATCTCTGGAAAGCCTTCGGTGCCGAGCCCGTGCAATGGCTCAGCCAGGCGTCGCTGCCCTCGCTCATCATGATCGTTTCCTGGCAATGGCTGCCCTTTGCCACGCTCATCCTGCTGACCGCGATCCAATCGCTGGACCGCGAGCAGGTCGAGGCGGCAGAGATGGACGGGGCGGGCTGGTTCAGCCGGTTCTGGTTCATCGTGCTGCCGCACCTCTCGCGCGCGATCACCATCGTGGTGTTGATCCAGACGATCTTTCTGTTGTCGATCTTTGCCGAGATCTTTGTCACCACCGCTGGCGCCTTTGGCACCAAGACGCTCACATACCTGATTTATCAGCGGGTTCTGGAAAGCCAGAATGTCGGACTGGGGTCTGCGGGCGGGGTCTATGCAATCATTCTGGCCAATATCGTTGCCTTCTTCCTGATGCGCATCGTCGGCAAGAATCTGGACGCGTGAGGAGAACGACAATGGCCCGCGCCGTCACAACCCGCCGCAAGGCACTGAATACCGCCATCGCCTGGACAGTTGGTCTGCTGATCTTCTTCCCGATCCTCTGGATCGTGGTCCTGTCCTTCAAGGCCGAGGGCGATGCCATCCGCACACCGCTCGAAGTGCTGACCTCTGCCTGGACGTTTGAAAGCTATGAGGTCGTGCAGGAACGGTCGGATTATTTCAAGCACTTCATGAATTCCGTGATCATCGCCCTGGGGTCGACGCTGCTTGGCGTGCTGATCGCGGTTCCGGCGGCGTGGTCGATGGCTTTCGTGCCCTCGAAGCGCACCAAGGACATCCTGATGTGGATGCTCTCGACCAAGATGCTGCCGGCGGTTGGCGTGCTCTATCCGATCTACCTGATGTTCATCAGGCTGGGCTTGCTCGATACGCGCACCGGGCTGGTGGTCGTTCTGATGCTGATCAACCTGCCGATCATCGTGTGGATGCTCTACACGTATTTCCGCGAGATCCCCGGCGAGATCCTGGAAGCCGCCCGGATGGACGGCGCCGGTCTGCGCGAGGAACTTCTCTATGTCCTGACCCCGATGGCGGTGCCCGGAATAGCCTCGACCGTTCTTCTGAACGTGATCCTGGCCTGGAACGAGGCGTTCTGGACACTCAACCTGACGGCGGCCAAGGCTGCGCCGCTGACTGCCTTCATCGCAAGCTATTCCAGCCCCGAAGGCCTGTTCTACTCCAAGCTCAGCGCGGCGTCGGTCATGGCTATCGCGCCGATCCTGGTGATGGGCTGGTTCAGCCAGAAACAACTCGTCCGCGGCCTGACATTCGGCGCAGTGAAATAAGGACTGACACGATGGGACAAATCGAAATGAAGCGGGTCGCCAAGACGTTTGGAGACATCGAAGTCATCCCGCCGCTGGACCTGACAATCAACGATGGAGAATTCGTGGTCTTTGTCGGCCCGTCGGGCTGTGGCAAGTCAACGCTCCTGCGGCTGATCGCGGGGCTGGAGGATGTGAGCAGCGGGCAGATGCTGATCGACGGACAGGATGCCACGTCGATGCCCCCGGCCAAGCGGAGACTGGCCATGGTGTTCCAGTCCTATGCGCTCTACCCGCATATGTCGGTACGCAAGAACATCGCCTTTCCGCTGCGCATGGCCGGGCTGGACAAGGCCGAACAGGACCGGCGCGTGGCGCAGGCCGCCGAGGTTCTGAACCTGACCGATTATCTGGACCGGCGTCCGGGGCAACTCTCTGGCGGTCAACGCCAGCGCGTGGCCATCGGACGCGCCATTGTGCGCGAACCGGCGGCGTTCCTGTTCGACGAGCCGCTGTCGAACCTCGACGCGGCGCTGCGCGTGGGGATGCGGCTGGAAATCAGCGAATTGCACAAGCGTCTGGCGACAACGATGATCTATGTGACCCATGATCAGGTCGAGGCAATGACAATGGCCGACAAGATCGTGGTGCTTCAGGCCGGAGTGATCGAACAGGTCGGCAGCCCGCTGGAGCTGTACCGTACCCCGCGCAACACCTTTGTCGCCGGTTTCATCGGCTCTCCGAAAATGAACCTTCTGGACGGGCCCGAGGCACAGAAACTGGGCGCGCATACCATCGGTATCCGGCCCGAACATGTCGCGATCTCGGATAGCGACGGGGCGTGGGCCGGTACGGTCGGCGTGTCCGAGCATCTGGGGTCGGACACGTTCTTTCACGTCAAATGCGATGCGTTTCCCGAACCGCTGACCGTGCGGGCCAGCGGTGAAAGGGAATTGTCCTATGGCGCGCGTGTCTTCCTGACCCCCGATCCGGCGCATCTGCACCGGTTCGACGACAAGGGGTTGCGCCTGGAATGAAACGACTCGCCGGAAAAACCGCCCTGATCACCGGGGCCGCACGCGGTATCGGGCTGGAATTCGCCCGCGCTTATGTCGCCGAAGGCGCGCAGGTCGCGCTCTGCGATATCGACATTGTCCGCGCCCGGAGCGCGGCAGAGGAGATAGGCCCGGCAGCGCTGGCGGTGGACATGGATGTGACCCGGCAAGAGAGCATCGACAAGGCCATCGCCAAAATCGTCGCCCATTTCGGCCCCATCGACATTCTGGTCAACAATGCCGCGATCTTCAGCGCGGCTCCGTTCGTCGAAATCGACCGCGCCGATTATGCCCGCGTGTTCGATATCAACGTCGCCGGTACTCTGTTCACGCTGCAAGCGGTGGCGCGGCACATGATCGAAACCGGCACGCGGGGCAAGATCATCAACATGGCCTCGCAGGCCGGGCGGCGCGGCGAACCCCTGGTTGCCGTCTATTGCGCCTCCAAGGCGGCGGTGATCAGCCTGACGCAATCTGCGGGGCTGAACCTTGTCCGGCACGGCATCAACGTGAACGCCATCGCGCCGGGCGTCGTTGCGGGCGAACATTGGGACGGGGTCGACGCGTTCTTTGCCCGCTACGAGAACAAGCCGTTGGGACAGAAGAAAAAGGAAGTGGCCGAGGCCGTCCCGATCGGGCGCATGGCCGATGCCTCGGATTTGACCGGAATGGCCGTGTTTCTTGCCAGCGGCGAGTCCGACTATGTCGTCGCGCAGACCTTCGGCGTTGACGGCGGGAACTGGATGAGCTGATGTCCCCGCTTTTTTCTGAAAAACCTGCCCCGGTCAAACTGAGTAATTCCACTCTGACGGCGCTGCCGCAAGACGTCCTGAAACCGGTCTACGACAGGTCGACGCTCAGGCCGGGTATCTTGCATATCGGCGTCGGCAACTTCCATCGCGCCCACCAGGCCTGGTACCTGCATCGTTTGATGCAGATCGGTTTGGCCCGCGACTGGGCGATCGTCGGTGCCGGCATGCGCAGTTATGACGAGGAGCAGCGCCGGAAACTGGCGGGTCAGGATTACCTGACGACCCTGATCGAGCTTACCCCGTCGGGACGCGCGGTCGAGGTCATCGGATCCATGATCGACTATGTCCCGGTCACGCCGGGCAACGGGCCGCTGATCGCGTATATGTCGCGTCCCGAGATCCGGATCGTCTCGCTGACCGTGACCGAGGGGGGCTACTATCTCGATCCGGTGACGCGGGCGCTGGATACCGCGCACCCCGATATCCGGCACGATGCGGCGTATCCCGAGCAGCCTCGGACGGCTTTTGGCGCAATGGTGGCTGCGCTGAGGCGACGGCGGCAGGACGGGACCGGCCCGTTTTCGGGTCTGTGTTGCGACAACCTGCAGGGCAACGGTACCATCCTTCGCCACGTGGTCGTTTCACTGGCCCGCCTGTCCGATCCTGAGCTGGCGACCTGGATCGACGCGCATTGCAGCTTTCCCAACTCGATGGTCGATTGCATCGTTCCCGCTACCGGCCCAAAGGAAATGGAACTGGCGCGGGTCCATGGCATCGATGACGCGGTCCCGGTGACGCACGAGGATTTCCGCCAATGGGTGATCGAGGATGCGTTCTGCGCGGGTCGACCCGAATGGGACAAGGCCGGAGCAGTCTTTGCCGACGACGTGCATGCCTATGAGGCGATGAAGATCCGGATCCTGAACGGCGGGCATCAGATCGTCGCCAATCCGGGTGAAATTCTGTCACTTCCCACGATCGCGGACTGTATGGCGCATGAGCGGATCAGGGCCTTGTTCCGCAAGGTCGCGCGAGAGGAGATCGCACCGCATGTGGCACCGGTTCCTGGAATGGCGCCGGGCGCCTATGCCGATCTGATTGAACGCCGGTTCTCGAACCGCAGCATCGTGGACACCACGCGGCGGGTTGCTTTCGACGGGTCCTCGCGGCATCCGGGTTTTGTAATCCCGTCGATCCGTGCGGGCCTTGCCGCGGGCATCAGTGTCGAGGGGCTGGCTCTGGTCGAGGCGATCTGGGCGCGCATGTGCGAGGGCACCCGCGAGGATGGCACCCGGATCGATCCCAACGACCCGTTCTGGGACCGGTTGCAGGCGGCAGCGATGGCGGCCCGGCACGACCCCTCGGCGTGGCTTGCACAGGCGCCCATCTATGGGGATCTGTCAGAGGCGTCCGGGTTCGCCGATGCATTCGGCAGGTGGTTGGTCCAGATCTGGCAAGAGGGTGTTGAGGCCGCGATAGCCGACTATCTGGCGCGGTGAGCGGAGGGACGATTGCGAATGATACTCTGCTGCGGAGAAGCGCTTGTCGACATGATCCCCAAGGCGGTGGCTTCGGGTGAGGTCGGCTTTGTTCCCCATGCCGGCGGCGCCGTTTTCAACACTGCCATCGCGCTGGGCCGGCTCGGCGCTCGGGTTGGCCTGCTGACCGGTCTGTCATCCGACCTGTTTGGCAGGCAGTTGTCGGAAAGCCTTGCGGCGTCGCATGTCGATGCGTCCCGCGTGATTCTGAGTGACAGACCCACCACGCTGGCGTTCGTTCAGCTATGCGGCGGGCAGGCGCGCTATAGCTTCTTTGACGAAAATTCCGCGGGGCGCATGTTGACGGTCGACGATATGCCCGACCTGTCCGCCGAGGTTTCGACGCTGTTCTTCGGTGGGATCAGTCTGGCCTGCGAACCGGGGGCCAGCGCCTATGCCGCTCTGCTCGAAAGAGAGAGCGGACGACGCGTGATCATGCTGGACCCGAATATTCGGCCGGATTTCATCGCGGATGCAGATGCTTACCGGGCGCGGATCGTGCGTCTGATTGCCCGGGCCGATATCGTGAAGCTGTCCGACGAAGACCTGGACTGGATCGTCGAGGCACCGGACTCGCTGTCAGAGAAGGCTCGGACCCTGCTGGACACGGGACCGGCGTTGATCATTGTCACCAGGGGTGGAGCCGGGGCGACAGGGGTCCTGCGGGGCGGACACGAGGTGCATGTCCCGGCCTGCGAAACAAGGGTCGTCGACACTGTCGGTGCCGGCGACACGTTCAATGCGGGTGTGCTGGCGCATCTGGCAGAGCGCGGGTGCCTGAGCCCGGACGGCATCGCCTTGTTGGGACCCGACGAGGTGGAAAGGGCGATGCAATTCGGGGCACGCGCCGCCGCCGTCACGGTCTCGCGTGCCGGTGCCAACCCGCCCTGGGTCGACGAACTCTGATGTGTGCGATGCGAAAGATCACGAGAAAAGAGCTGATCGACGAGATCAATGCACGCAGCGTCGGGCAAGGCCGTTTTCTGGTCGCCATCGCCGGCCCGCCGGGGTCGGGAAAGTCGACACTTTGCGCAGAGCTGGCGGCCTGTCTGGACCAACCGGCGGCAGTGGTGCCCATGGACGGGTATCACCTGGAAAACGATGTCCTCGCGAAATCCGGACTTTTGCATCGCAAGGGGGCGCCGGAGACGTTCGATGCGGATGGTTTCGTCGCGCTTGTTCGCAATTTGCGCCTAGGCACCAGCGTTTCCTACCCCTTGTTCGACCGGGATGCCGATCGATGTATTGCCGATGCGGCCAGGGTCGAGGCCGACACAAAAGTCGCACTGATCGAAGGGAACTACCTGCTCATAAATACCGCGCCATGGTCCGAGCTTGCGGATCTGTTCGATCTGACGGTCAGGCTGGAGGTCGCGCGCGATGAACTGGAGGCGCGTCTGACACAGCGCTGGCTGGATCAGGGGATGCCGTTCGATGCGGCGCGGGCTCGGGCGATCGGGAACGATCTGGTGAATGCGGATAGGGTCGATGCAAACTCGCGCGACCCCGATCTTGTTCTGAATGCCGGGGGCGGGGTGGCGGCAAGATAGGGTCGAACAGCCGCCTTTGGCCTTCTGTCGGGCAGGGTGGCAGGACCCAGTCCCGCAGAGGTGAGTGCGGTCCCGGAATCGAACGCGCGGGGTTCGGCGCTGCGGGTGGTTATCAGGCCACCACTGGCAGAGCAGAGGCCCGGTATTCCAGATACAGGCTGCGTTCGAGAACCGGGTCGCGCAGTTGCATGCGATAGTCCGAAGCGGGCCGCACCCCGCCAATGGCGCCAAGCGTGCCGCAGAGCATGGCGCCGCCGGTATCGAACCCCGATTGCGCGACCAGATCGCCAAGCGGGCGGATCATGGCCAGCGTCCCCTCCTGATAGAGCGTCCACTCACCGTTTTCACGGATTTCACAACTCAGGATCAGCCGATCCAGATGAGGCGCGACCGTGTCGAACCGCCAGAGCATCGGCGAGACCGGTTTCGGGCAGGCCTGTTTCGAGGCTGCCACCGAGACGGTTTCAAGCTGGCGGTCCGTGTGGTCCGATCCAAGCCCGAGCCAAAGGGTGCCATCGAGATTGACCAGCAATGGCTCGACCTCGCCCGAGGTGTCGGGCCCCAGTACCTCGATCCTCGGGGCCTGCACCAGCAGCGACTGCGACACCCGGTAGAAGAGCGGCACCTGCGATGGCGGCGCGACACCGAGCGCCGCCAGCTCTTCGATATGATGGCGGACCGCGCCGATGTCGCGTCCGGTCCATCCGGCGACGACCAGATGCTCGATCCTTGCCTCGATCTCGCGTCCTTCCGCAACAAACCGCATCAGGCCTTACCCCCCAAGCACGGATGGCAGGAACAGCGCGATTGCGGGAAAGGCAATCAGCAGCGCCACCATGATCAGCATGGCGATCACGTAGGGGATCGTCCCCAGCATGACCTCGCTCATTTTGCCCGACTTCCGGGCTCCCTGAACCACATAGAGGTTCAGGCCGACCGGCGGTGTGATCAGCGCCATCTCGATCAGCACGATCATCAGGATGCCGAACCAGATCGGGTCATACCCTTGCGCCACCACCAGCGGTACGATGATCGGGATCGTCACCACCATCAGCGACAGTGTCTCGATGAAGAAACCCAGCACGATATAGATCAGCACCACCACCAGGATCGTGCCCAGGGGCGACAGGCCCAGCCCGTCGAGGAAGGTCTCCAGCTCGCGCCCGAGCCCGGCCGAGGCCAGTGTGAAATTGAGGAACGAGGCGCCAATGACGACCAGCATGATCATCGAGGTTATCTTGACGGTGCCAAGGATGGCTTCGACGAAGATCGCCCTGGACACGTTTCCGAAGAACGCGGCGATTGTCACCGCACCGGCAACGCCGACCGCGGCGGCCTCTGTCGGGGTTGCCCAGCCCTTGTAGATGGTTCCGATGATGATGGTGAACAGCAGCACGATGGGCAGCAGTTGCAGCAGGGCCCGCAGCATCTCGGCCAGCGGAAACACCCGGCGGGTGCCGCCCAGCGAGGGGCGGATCAGGCAGATGATCACGGTGATCGCCATGAAACCCAGCGCCAGCGCCAGACCGGGAACGAGGCCCGCCAGGAACAGACGCGGTATCGAGGTCTGGGTCAGGAACCCGTAGACGATCAGGTTGATCGAGGGCGGGATCATGATCCCGAGCGTGCCGCCGGCCGCAATTGCGCCCGAAAAGAGCTTGGGGTCATAGCCCAGTTTCTCGGCCTGGGGCATCGCGACCGTGGCGACCGTGGCGGCGGTGGCAACCGACGACCCGGAGGTGGCTGAGAACATCGTGGCGGTGGCGACATTGGCGTGCACCAATCCGCCGGGCAACCAGCTGACCCAGCGGTCGAGCGCGGCATAGGTGCGTGTTGCGATCCCCGACCGGACCAGGATTTCGCCCAGCAGCACAAAGAAGGGGATCGCGATCAGGGTCGCGTTGTTCGAGGTCGACCAGACCAGGTTGCCCAATCCGCGGATAAGGGGAAACGGGCTAAAGAACGCATCGACCCCGAAACCGAGAAGAAAGAGCACGATGCCGACCGGGATCGACAGGGCGAGCAGCCCGAGCAGTCCGATTGTCACATAGCCGATCATTTCAGCGCCGCCTCCTCGCCGAAACAGCCGATGGCTGCCTCCGAGGCTTCGAACCTGCCTTTCAGCACAAGCAGCAGAGCCGCCGCAAGCGTCGCCCAGGCAACGATGGCAAACCAGACCCAACCGGCGAACCATGGCACCTGCACCAGTGCCAGCGGGGTTTCCAGCGGCGTGTTCGCACGCGAGGAATTGGCCAGGGACCGGGCCAGCACCGGCCAGCATTTGACCGCGATCAGGGTGACGGTGCCCGCCATCATGATCATCGCGAACAGGTCGAACAGCGACCGGCCGATCTGTCCCGTGCGCCCGCGCAGAAGGTCGATGCGGACGTGACCAAGTTCGAGAAGCGTGAAGGCCATTCCCCAAGAGGTGGCAATGGCCATCACGTAGCCCGAGATTTCATCGGTGCCGCCGAAGGAGGAGCCAAGGCGCCTGAGCAGGACGTCGAGAAGGACGACACCGGCACAGGCCATCAGGACACATCCGGTCAAGATCGCTATTCGGCGATTCCAGCTGCGCAGTTTCTCCAGCACGATCTCTTCCATCTGCTCCTCCCTGACGGTGCCGATCAGTTCCCGATGGTCACACCGACGGTTGCGCCAACCGACGCGTTCCAGCGTTCGGCCCAGTCGCCACCGGCGCGCCCGGCCCAGTCAGGCAGAACCTCACCCACCAACACTTCGCGGGCGCGGGCGAAATCGGCCTCCGAGACCTCGACCAGTTTCATGCCGCGCGCGTCGCCGGCGGGGCAGTCGCCATTGCCGGTCAGGCAGGCGATGTCATTGACCAGCGCACCCTGCGCGCTGGCCCAGGCCGGGGCCTCGAAATCCGACGCGACCTTGGACGCGATCAGCGCCTGGGTGTCGGCATCGAGGCTGTTCCACTTGTCCAGGTTCATCGCGGTCACGACGCTGTCCCAGCCACCCAGCGGGATCGGCAGCAGATGGGTCGAGACCTCCCACCAGCCCGCCGAATAGCCCGAGCCGGCGCCGGTCACGGCGCAGTCCACGGTACCCTTCTGCAATGCACCGGGTACCTCGCCAAAGCTGACATTGACGCCCTCGGCGCCCAGCGCTTCGAGGAACTTGGCGGTCATCCGGCCCGAGGCACGGACCTTGAGCCCCTTGAGATCGTCCAGCCCGGCGATCTCGGCATTGCAGAACACCACTTGCGGCGGATAGGGGGCGATGGCCAGAACATGCGAATTGAACCGGTCGTGGAAAATGTCGGTCACCATCGGCCGGGCCGCATCGACCATGGCGCGGGCCTCGTCTGCGGTCAGCGCCAGCAACGGCACGTCCAGCCCTTCGAGCTCGGGCGCATCGGCAACGGCATAGTCGGCCACCGTCATCGCCACGTCATAGACGCCGTCACCAAGCAGGCGGAAAACGTCGCCGACGCCAAGATTCATCTGGTTGTGGGTGGTCAGATTGACAGTGATCTTGCCGCCCGAGGCAGCGGGCAGGGCCTCGCCCCAGAACGGGGCTTCGTATTGCTTGTGAAGCGGCAGGCTGGACCAGCTGCCGACGACGGAAAGATCCTCGGCCATGGCGGGGGCGGCCAGCGCCGTCGTGGCGGCCAGAATGGTGGTGATACGCTTCATCTTCGTTCTCCTCGTTGGACGTTATGTCTTGTCATTGGTGAATGTAAGGACCGGGGCTTCGGCGTCCTCGGCCACGTCGGTGATCAGCATGTGTCCCGGCTTGTGGGTAATGCAGAGCGGCAGTCTGGCGGCTTCGATCGCGACCTGCGGGGTCACGCCACAGGCCCAGAAGACCGGCACCTCGCCGGGGCCGATGGGCGAAGGGTCGCCCCAGTCCGGGGCGGACAGGTCGGCGATGCCGAGACCGGCCGGGTCGCCCCAATAGACCGGCGCACCATGGGCCAGCGGAAAGCGGCGCGAAATCTCGATGGCTTCGCTGACGCGGCTTTCGGGGATGGCGCGCATCGACACCACCATCTTGCCGGAAAAGGGACCCGCCGGCACCGTTTCGACATTCGATCGAAACATCGGCACCGTCTTGTCGTTGTCGATATGCCAGACAGGTATCCCGGCCCGCATCAACGCATGTTCGAAGGTGAATGAACACCCCAGAGCAAACACCACCAGATCGTCCCGCCAGATGTCGGATATGTCGCTGGCAGAGCCTGCAAGCTTTCCGTCACGGTAGATATTATAGGCCGGAACGTCGGTCCGGATGTCGATGTCGCGGCCCAGGGTGAACATCATCGGGTTGCCGGTGTCGGAAACTCCGGTCAACGGGCAGGGCTTGGGGTTGCGTTGACAGAACCGCATGAAGTCAAGCGCATAGGCCTCGGGCATGATTGCCAGGTTGGCTTGCAAGTGGCCCTGGCCCAGCCCCGCCGTGTGCGACCGGTAAGCGCCGGACCGGATCGCGGCGCGCTGTTCGTCCAATGTGCTGTTTTTCAGCTTCTGGTATGTTTCGCTCACGCGGGCCCCTCCATCGAGATGAAGCGAGGGTCGCCGGTTAGCTCTATAAACTCAAATCGAAACATTTTCTCGATATCGATTAAGAATTTCTATCACGCTGGTATTCGGTGGCAACTTCCAGCGCCAGTTTTGCCGCCGTTTCAATCAGATGACTTCTGGGTTCGCCCAGATACGAGGCGGTAAACCGCAGCGGTGACGGCACCCAGCCTGGATCGAATTCCCGGATGCGCCCGGTGTCGACGAATTCCTGACCCAGGGCACGCGGCAGGACCGCAACGCCCAGATCGGCCTCGACCAGCCGGAAACAGGCGGATAGCGAAGAAGAGGGGAACATCGACACATCCGGGCCAACCCGTTCGAACAGCATCTCCTTGAGTTCGCGATAGGGCCGGGTATTGCGGGCATAGGTCAGGACGGGGCGGGACAGGTACTTGTCTTCGGTCAGGCCGGGTTCGGTATTGGCCGCCGCATACCAGGCCAGATCAAAGCCGGGAAGTTCGATATTGTTGACGAAATACTCGGACACGGGGCCGAGGAGGATGGCCAGATCGATCTCGCGATTGAGAAGCCCGGCCCGCAGGTTCAGCGAGATATCCACGTTGAATTCGATATCCAGCCTTGGGTAAAGCCCGTGCAGCCTTGAAATCAGTTCGGGCAGCCAGCACTGGGCGATGGTTTCGGACACGCCCAACCGCAAACGGCCATCGATCCCTTGCGGGTCGACCACATCGCGTTCCACCAGTTCGGTGAGATGTTCGAACTTCTCTGCATGGGCCAGAAGCAGCTCGCCGCGCTTGGTCAGCCGCATCCCCCCCGAGCGCCGTTCGAAAAGTTCACAGGCAAGCGAATCCTCAAGGTTCTTGATCCGCGCGGTGACGGCGGGCTGGGTCAGGTTGAGCCCTGACGCCGCCCGGCGGACCCCGCCCAGACGCACGACCGCCAGAAATGTCCTGAGTTGCTCGATATTGATTCTGGTCATGATCCATTGGTCGCATGACATCCCCCGGCTTGGACAGACCAAACCACACCGCCGCGGGATCGTGGCCGGGCCGACCGCATCAGGACACTTCGGATCGAGACGGGCAGGGGCCGGATGACTGCTGGAGACACATACAGGGCAACCGTTTTCAACCGGTGCGCGCGCCCCGGCTCATTTTGGGCATTCAGGTCTGAAGGCCTGCGATCGTGTCCTCAAGCCGCAGCAGCCCCGCACCGGTCCTGTTGTGCCAACCCGGTCCCGAAATCTCGCGGGCGCCTGCGCGCAGGGCGGAACGCATCTGCGAGGGAGAGACGGCCGTGTTGTCCCAGCCGCTGCGCAACGCGGCGATGACACCGGCGACGACTGCGGAGGCGCCTGAGGTTCCGCTGCTGCGCAGCGAGGCGTCGCGATCTTCCACGAACCAGCTCGGCGCGCAGAGGTCGGGCTTTTCGACCGGGGCGCCTTCGGGATCGAAAGCCGATGGTCCCGGCCCCTGGGACGAGGCCCCGATCCACGTTCCGTCGCAGCGAACCGCCGCAACAGAGGTCACGTCGATCAGGCCATTGGCGCCGAAAATGCTCTGTCCCGGACCCCGGTCATAGCCGGGTGCGCGCGGGTCAGCGCAGAACTGGCCGTTGTTTCCCGCCGCAAACACAACATCGTGCCGGCGCCCCAGCGAGGCCAGCATGACATTCAGCCAGTGGTTGGGGTTGTTGGTGTATTCCCCCCTGATCCGCTCGGCAAAGCGGTCGACGATGCCCCAGGCGTTGAGGATCACCCAGTTCTCATCCTCGGACAGAAAGAACTGTTCCATGGCGAGGAACGCGAACAACGCCCGCAATGCGAAGTAGTCGACATCGGTGATCCGGGTCGGCAACAGCGGCAGGTCAAAGAATTCGGCCCTCGGCGCCAGGTCGGTGAGAGTGCGCAGCAGCATCGATCCGTGCCGCAGATGCAATGGCAGATAGGGTTCCTCGCCGCTGCCCGGTCTGGTGATCTTGCCGTTTTCGACGATACCGAGACCGCCGCCAAACGTGCCGCCGAGCGCTTCGACATAGGTCTTGCTGAACCCCCGGTCGACAACAAAGACCCTGGTGCCCTGACCGTCCAGTTCATGTGTTCGCAGGGCATCGGCCTGAATCAGGCCGCGCGCGTTTCTGCGGGTTCCGAACCTCGTGCCCATGCCGTGACCGGCGCACCAATGCTGGCCGGGCAGCGCAAGGGTCATCGTGGCCGGTTCCAACTCGACCCCCAGAACCCGCGCCGCATCCGGATCGCCGACTGCCAGTGCCTTGTCCCGGAAATCCTGCAACAGACCGCGCGCCGTGCCGGCGTCGGGCAACAGCAGGGGAATACCATAGCCGGTGCCCGACCCCGGCACGCCGTCGATCTGGGTGCCGTTCCGATCGACGGGAACCCACGGGTTGTTGGTCTGGTCCGTCGGCGGAGTGAATCCGGGCAAGCCGAATGAATTCAACAGGTCAGCCAAATCAAACCCGATCTTGGAAAGGTTGGATTTCAGCCCCTCCTGATTGCGGTCGAACAGAAACATCTTGATTGTCATGGCCACGCCTCCACCGTCCGGACTGACGGCAGCCTGGGCGGGGAAACGGCCTGTCGGCGGCGATCTCCGGCCCGCGAACGGATGGCTGTCCGGTCAACGTCGGCGCATGGATGCGTCCGCGCCTTCTCCGGCTCACAGTTAACTTTTACCGCGAATCGTAACATAATGCACTCATAGGAGAGATTGATTTGAGAAACGGTCTCTTTCAAACGACCGAGATTTCGATAGAGCCGGGCCGAGAAGTGCCGGTTGATTTGGGCGGTGTCGCTCCAAGCGGCTCGGAACCCGGAGCGACCACACTCGGTTCAGGTGGATGCGAGCCGCCCTCCGCTCCGGCACTGCGCTCTGACCTTGCCAAGACGGCCAAGCACCTTGAGCTCTGTGTCGGCTTTGTCGATGTGGTCGGCTTCTCGGCGCTCATGCACAGCGACGAGGAGGGTACGTTCTATCGCTGGACGGATCTGCGTGACGAGGTGGTGCTGCCGCTGATGCAGCAGCATGGTGGCACCCTGGTCAAGTTGACCGGGGATGGCGTCCTGACGACGTTCGCCGATCCGGTCGCAGCAGTACGCTGGGGGCGGGAGTTGCAGATAAGGGCCCGGCAGCGCCGGCAGGGGTTGTCGCTGCGAATTTCGCTGAACCATTGCAAGGTGCTGCGCGACGGGGATGATCTGTTGGGCGATGGGGTGAACATTGCCGCCCGGTTGCAGGAGTTCGCCAGCGCCGGTGGCATCATCCTCACGCAATCCGTTCAGGACACGATTGCGGGGAACAGCGAGTTCGAAACCCGAGAGCTGGGCCAGCTGCCCATGCGCAAGCTGGGTGTGAGTGTCGCCGCCTACGAACTGGTTTCGGATGCGCGGTATTCGGTGCAACCGACCGACGACCATGCAAGCCTGCCCTCTGTTGCGGTCATGCCTTTCAGCAATTCCCGGGTCGACCAAGCGGATGACTATCTTGCCGCCGGCATATCCGAGGGCATCGTGTCCCAGCTGTCGAGGCAAGGGGATCTGACCGTGATTTCAAGGTCGTCCACCCTGGCCTTTGCCCGTCAGGCAATCGAACCGAAGTCGATCGGCAAGGCGCTGAATGCGCGGTACCTGATCACGGGCACGCTGTGGCGGGTCGGAGAGCATATCCGCATCTCTGCCCAGTTGGTGGATACCGAAAACGGCCGGAACCTGACCAGCCTGCAACGGGATTTCGATCAGAGCGACCTGTTTGCGATACAGGACGAGATTGTCGAATCTTCGCTGGTGCACCTGTTGCCAAGCCTTTTGGCCGAGGAACGGCGCCGGACGCTGCGCAAGACGCCCGCGTCCTTTACCGCCTATGACAGTTACCTCAAGGCGCTTGACCTTATCGGCGATCTGGAACGGGACGCGTTCGGGCAGGCACGACGCCATCTCGAAGACGCCATCGCGGCAGATCCCAGCTTTTCCTCGCCTCTGGCCTGGTTAGCCAGATGGTACAGCCTGAACGTCGGGCAAGGGTGGTCCAACGACCCGCGCGCGGATGCGGGCACCGCCATTTCCCTGGCCAAGAAGGCGATAGGACTGGATGCCCGGAACGCGCTTGCGCTTGCCACCTATGGCCATATCCAATCCTACCTGTTCGGAGATTTCGAGACCGCGATAGATTATCTCGACCGCGCGCGCGCGGCCAATCCCAACAGTTCGATCGCTTGGCTGCTATCGAGTGTCACATTGTCGAGCGTGGGACGTAGCGACGAGGCGATCTCGGCGGCTGAACGGGCATTGCGGCTGTCGCCGTTCGATCAGCGCCTGTTCGTCTATTACGTCTTTCTTGGAACCGTGCATTACGATGCCGGGAATTACCTGACCGCGATCAAATGGTTGTCGCGCGGGCTGGCGGAGAACCAGCGCTATACCAGCGGCCTGCGGACGCTGGCGGTGGCCCAGGTCGCAGCGGGACAGCTTCCGGACGCGCGGAAATCGGCCCGGCGCCTGCTGGAACTGGAACCCGGATTTTCCGTGTCCAACTACCGCAGGACGCATCGCCACTACAGCGATCCGGGACTTGTGGATTTGTTTTGTGCGCGCCTCGAACAGGCTGGCGTTCCAGACTGACAGTGCAACGAAGGGGGAACAGCAAGATGCCGATACCGACAGGAAGACTTGGCCCGTTTGATGCGCGCGATGCACGCGATGCGCGCGACGCCCGGGATGCACGCGATGCCAGGGATGCGCGCGGGGCCTCGGGTTATGGTGGTAGTCCGGCCTATCTCGGGCTGGGCATCTCTCCACATACCGAGCATGACGGCGAGGGGACCCCGGCGGTTGAAAACCGCTGGTGGCCGGGAAACCAATGGCCGCCGACCCATCCGGTCGTTACGGATGGCTCCGGCGACCCCGCGCGGCTTCACGCGATATACAAGTTCTACAAATCCGCGTCGTTCAACCACTGGTCGCCGGGCAATCAGGCGATCGCATTCCTTTCCGAATTCGCCGCCCTGGATTCAGAAGGGGCAGGTGGCCCCGACTGGATGAGCCTGTCCTTGCCCGAGCCGGCCCATACCGGAACCAACACAGGCGATGAGACGAATTTCGGGGGCGGAGTGAGCTGGAAGATCGACGACGAGCTGAAAGAACTGGTGGGGCTGATCGAGTATCGGCACGGCGTACTGGATGAGGCCTTGCAGCAACGTGATACGCTGATCGGCTATTTCCAGGGGATTATGCCGTTCACCTATCTGTCGCATCCCAATACGTTCCGCCTGTGCCATCTGGCACTGGCGGTGGCACAGTTTCTTGCCTTTCACTTCAAGATGAAGTTCGGGCGTCCGCGGCCCTCTCAATTGCATCCCGGACTGTTGCCACCGATCGATGTGCCCCAACATGCCGCCTATCCCAGTGCCCATGCCACCGAGGCCTGGCTGATTGCCTATTGTCTTGACGAGGTCATGCTGGACGCCGCGGGAAACAAGATACTGGAAACCCCCCATCAGGGCAGCGTTACGCGCAATGCCCTGCACGACATGGCCACGCGCATCGCGCGAAACCGCGAGGTTCTGGGGGTTCACTACCCCTCGGACAGCGAGGCGGGAAAACGGCTGGCGCTCGCGGCCTTTCCGATAATGAAAGCTTGCGCGACGGTCGGTACCCTGGCCGAGGATGGTCTGCTCAAAAAGGCAAGGCTGGAATGGAATGGAGTGTCGAACGTGGCCAGCTGACACATCCGGTTGGGCGGGGCGATGGTTTCGCACTTTGCCCGCGCACAGCGGCTGTCTCGTAAGGCCGGACTATCCTGCACCGGCTGACGTCTGTCACGTCAGCGACGACGTTGCCGTGTGGCAACGAACCCCTTTGACCCGCGAAGGTTTCGTTTCTTACAGGCTGCAAACGCTTGATGGAGATCAACGCCAACCCTCGTCTCGCTGCCTAGATTCGTCATATCCGGAGCACACAGGGTGGCTATCATGGCGACACGATCGAAGGGTGAACTGTCGGTCGAACAGCTACAGCGAAGATGTGATCCCGCGATCCTTGCGGTGGCGCGCGCCGAAACCACTGGGAACGGTGGGCTCGTGGGGCAGGAGCGTGCGCTGCGCGCCCTCAAGCTGGCCGTCGAAATTCGCCACGCAGATTTCAACCTCTTCGTTCTCGGCCCGCAGGGGACGGGGCGCCATACCACGGTCGAACAAATTCTGCGCACCCATGCAGCAACCCGCGAGACACCGGGCGATTGGGTCTACGTGAACAACTTTGACGCGCCGCACAAGCCGGTTGCGCTCAAGCTTCCCGTCGGTCTTGCCGAACGTCTCAAGACCGAGATGGAGGACATCATCGACGATCTCGCGGGCGACATGCCGGCGCTTTTCGAATCCGAGGAATATCAGGCGCAAAGGCGCGCAATCGAAGAGAGCTTCAGCGAGCGGCACGAGCAGGCGATGGCCGATTTTGCCGAGCGCGCCCGCGCCGAAGACACAACCCTGATCAGGACGCCGATGGGCTTCATGGTCGCTGCAACCAAAGAGGGGAATGTCCTCAAGACCGAGGAATTCCAGAAGCTTTCCGAAGACGAACAGGCCGCGATCGAGGAGAAGGTCGATCGCTTTCAGAACCAGCTGTCCGAGATCCTCAGGGACGCTTCGAAACTGGAGCGTGAACACCGGTCGCGCGTCGAAGAGCTGAATGCCGAGATTGCAGAGCGTGCGGTTTCAAGCCGGATCGACGAGGCTCAAACTGTGTTCGGCGCTGTCGACGGGGTTGCCAGCTATCTGGCGCGTGTCCGGACCGACATGATCGAGAACCCCGAGACCTTTCTTCAGGCGGCGGCCGAGCGGCAGACCGGGCCCTTTCCCGAGGCGGTCGGGAAATCGCATCTCGACCCGATTTTCCTGCGGTATCAGGTCAACGTGATCGTGTCCAACGATCCGGGGCAGGAAACGTCGGCACCCGTGATTGTCGAGGACCTGCCAACCTTGGAAAGGCTGGCGGGGCGGATTGAACATGTTTCCCAGATGGGATCCCTGGTCACCGACTTTTCCCTTATTCGGCCGGGCGCACTGCATCTGGCAAACGGGGGTTACCTGCTGATCGATGCGCAGCGCATTCTCGGAGAACCCTATGCATGGGACGCGCTGAAGCGTTGTCTCAAGAAACGGTCGATCACGATCACCTCGCTTGCGGATCGCATGAGCCTGTTCTCGACAACATCGCTGGAACCGGAACCGATTCCGCTGGATGTCAGGGTCGTTCTTGTCGGGGACCGCATGCTGCACAGCCTTCTTGTCATGCTCGACCCGGAATTCTCGGACCTGTTCAAGGTACAAGCCGATTTCGAAGGTGCGGTGGACCGCAGCGACCAGACAATGATCGGTCTCGCCTCGGTCATTCGCAATTATGTCCGCGAACAGGGCTTGCTTCCGCTGTCCGATACCGGTGCGGCACGTCTGCTGGACGAGGCCACGCGGATCGCCGGCGACGCCAGAAAGCTGACGCTGCAGTTGAGCCCGTTGACCGATCTGCTGCGCGAGGCCGAGCATTATGCCCGTTCCGACGGTCATACCATCGTCGATGAAGCCGATATCGATCGCGCCGTCGACGAGGGTGAGCGGCGCGCATCGCGCGTACAGGAGCGGTTTCAGGAAGCCATGTCCCGGCAGATCATCCTGATCGATACCGATGGCGCCAAGGTGGGCCAGATCAACGGGCTGTCCGTGATTGAGACGGGCGGTCACAGGTTTGGCCGGCCCTCGCGCATCACGGCGCGGGTGCGGATGGGGGCCGGTAAGCTGATCGACATCGAGCGAGAGGTCGAATTGGGCGGCGCCCTGCATTCAAAAGGCGTCATGATCCTGGCAGGGTACCTTACATCGACCTACGCGCTGGACGCTCCTTTTTCGCTGCATGCCAGCCTTGTTTTCGAGCAGAGCTATGGCGGGGTAGATGGCGACAGTGCCTCTTGTGCCGAACTCATTGCGCTGCTTTCGGCACTCTCGGGCCGACCGGTCCGGCAGGATTTCGCAATGACCGGTTCGGTCAATCAACTGGGCGAGGTTCAGGCGATCGGTGGCGTCAATGAAAAGATCGAAGGCTTCTTCGATCTGTGCGATGCGCGTGGTCTGACCGGCGGGCAGGGCGTGGTCATCCCGGCCTCGAATGTCGAACATCTCATGTTGCGTGACCGGGTCGTCGCGGCGGTCGCACAGGGGCGCTTTCGTATCATTCCAATCCAGTCGGTCGACGAGGGGCTGGAAATCATGACCGGCTGCACCGCAGGCGCCAGAGCGGAAACGGGCGCGTTCCCGGAGGGAAGCGTCAATGCAGCTGTCGAAGAACGGTTACGCGCCTTTGCCCGGGAACGAAGGGCCTTTGCGTCGCGTGGCGAGCCGACAGGAGAGGGTGGCCGGTCATGACTGGCAGGATGCGACCCGAGCCAAATCTGGTTGTTGCGGGCATGAGCTTTGCCGATGTCAAGGCCACGATGTCCTATGCGCGCGTCTTGCTCGAAACACTCTCGGCGGCCCCGAGGGGGCTGCTTGTGGATACGCGGATTGCCGGGCTGACAATTGGCGCGGGGCACAGGATCGTTGCCCCCGACGGTACGCTTCGCGACATTCCCAGTGACGAACAATCGCGGCGAACCTTGAAACGAGAGATAAGCTCTGTCGAGACACTGATGGCCGAACTCGCTTCGGGTCGGTCCCGGCACTGGCGTTGCGACCTTGCCGAGGGCGATATCGTGTCCTGCGCATGTGCCGCCGCCCAAGACGAAGATATCCTGCTTTTGTGCCAGCGCCCGATGCTCGGTTTTCATGGCGATGTGCTGCTGATCGGCGCAACCGGTTCACATTCCGCCAAAGTGATGGCCACGGTACGGGCGCTGGCCGATGCGTCCGCGGCACTCGTGTCCGAGGTCCGGAATGACGAGAAGGCCGCAGAGGTTCTGGAGCGGGTAGATCGCAGCCGTGTCGCGGCGATCGTCGTCGATCTGACAGTGGGGCCGTTCACCAGTGAAGAGGACCTGCGACATCTTTTCTCGGCCGCAAGATGCCCGGTGGTGGTGATCGGGGCAACGCGTATCAAGCGCCCCTCTGCCGAAACCGATGCGCCCCGCGTCTGAGGTCAGTTTCTCTTGATACGCTTGCGCAGGCAGTCGAGAGCTACATGCCCAAAAGCACCCTTGCCGCGCGTCCCAATACCATCGGATCGAGATCGGTGCGTGAAACGGGTGGGGGCGCGTCGACCAGTCCCGTCAGTTGCGCAACGGCGGTCCGGGCCGAGCGCACGGAATACTCCACCGTAAAGACGCAGTCGCGGGGCAATTCGCAATATTGCCCGATGATCGCAAAATTGCGCGCACCGGGCGGGCGTACGTCGGGGCGGTCGCCCGGATTGCGCGGCATGAACTGGCTGGTGATAAAGGGCATGCGGCAGGGAATGACACGTGCCGTGTCGAACCATGCCCTCTGCGCCTCGGACAGGCGCAGTTGGCCGGAAAGCTCCTCGATGATTTCCGTTCCGGTGGCCTCCCACATGGGTTTTCTGACAAAGTCTCCGTCCCGTTCACCCCGCAGGCCATAGCCCCAAAACGTATAGGTCCCCTTCTTCTGCTCTCGGAAATGCGGCTGATGAAGCATCACGACAGAAAGCGTCCAGCCCGAACCGGCAAAGGTGACAAGCCCCCCGGTGCCCGTGCGATTGTTGGTGAAATCCTCCATGAACTCGAAGAACTCGGGGCCATCCATCGTGACCGTGAAAGATGTCCATGTGGTCTGGTCGGGTTGACCCAGAAACACGTCGGGGTTCCCGAAACCCTCGTGTTCATTCGCCAGCTTGCGCCACAGGTTCCAGCTTGGCCCCGGACCGTTGCCGCCGCTCGGCGCGCGGTCGTTGGACCCCAGGGCCGAGCCCTCTGTCATCGAACCAAGTGTCAGGTAGGCATACATGTCCGACCGCAGCGGCACCGTCCTGCCATCGCTGAGCAAGAGGGCGCTCGCGCGGCGATCCAGCTTGGTGCCGCTGATCAGGACGTCGGAAACATGCGCCTTGGTTTCGATCCGTACGCCGCGGGCCGTCAGCCATGCCAGGATCGGAGCGATGATTGAATCATACTGGTTGTGGCGTGTCCGCAAGATCCCGGCGATCCGGGTAAAGCCGGGAAACAGATGGATGAAACGTCGCAGATACCTCTGCATTTCGGTCAGCGAATGCCACGGCTGGAACGAGAACATCGTCGACCACATCAGCCAGAAATTGCTGTCGAAGAAACCGGGTTGAAACCAGTCCTGGATGGTTTTGCCGCCCAGACCGCGTTCGCTGTGCAAGAACAGCCTGTTGATGTCTACAATGTCACGTGCGGTCAGCGTCAGTTCGTACCTGTCCTCGGCCGGCCTGCCATCACGCACCAGCCTGCAATTGGACGATCCCGGAACCATGCGGTTGAACGCAAGAAGATCCTCCTTGAGCGAGGTTGCCGGATCGTCGGCAAGAGGAATGCTGTCGAGAAGATCCAGCGTGCAGACGAACTGGTCTTCGAACATGCGACCGCCTCGAACCAGGTAACCGGTTTCGGCACTCCCCGATCCGTCAAGCGCCCCGCCCGCTGTCTCCAGCACTTCGTAGATATGGATGTCGTGACCGGCAACGCCCGCGTCGCGGCACAGATACACCGCCGTCGCCAGCCCCGCGATGCCGGCCCCTACGATATGATGTGTTTGCGCGTGCGTCGCCGTTGGCATGGCGTGACCTTTCACCAGATTGTATCTCAATTCTAGCATCTATAGATCATGGTGCCGACAGGCGTCTGGAACCCGGTCGAAAAATGTTTTGTTGGAGGCGGGTGTTCAACTGCCTCCGGATCGCGAAAGCCCATGTCACGCACCCGTGTAGAAAGCGAGAAACGATCACAGGTCCACGCAGACGGGAGCGCGGCGGCGCTCGCTCTTCTTGGCGTCGACCCGGAAATCGGCCTGTCGTCGGACGAGGCCGCCTTGCGCCGGCAAACCTATGGTGACAACCGTCTGGACAGGGTGAAGCGTCGCTCGGCCCTGGCACTCTTGCTCGATCAGTTCCGCAGCGTGATCGTCTGGTTGCTCAGTGCTGCCGCGCTGTTGTCGGTGGCGGTGGGGGACCATCCCGAAGCGGTTGCGATCATCCTCGTTCTGGCGATCAACACCGCCATCGGCTTCTTCACCAGTTGGAAAGCCCTGCGCTCGATGGAGGCGCTGTTCAGTCTCACCGCGGCAACGGCACGGGTCCGGCGCGACGGTCATTCGGTCATGCTGCCGGTGCATGAGATCACGCCGGGCGACATCGTTGTCGTCGAGGCGGGGGATGTGGTGCCTGCCGACCTGCGGTTGATCCAGGTCGACACGCTGCAATGCAACGAATCCGCGCTCACCGGTGAATCGGCCCCCGTTTCGAAAACCGTCGCGCCGCTTGCGCTCGACGTCCTCGTGGCGGATCGAACCAACATGGCCTTCAAGGGCACGGCGGTGACGCGGGGCGATGGGATCGGCGTGGTCGCGACGATCGGTTCCGAAACGGAACTGGGTCGGATATCGACACTGGTTCAAACCGCCGAGGCTACCGCGCATCCGCTGGAAAAGCGCCTCGACAGGTTGGGTCGCACCCTGGTCCTGATCACCATCGCCCTATCCACCCTGATTGGCACAATCGGGTTTGTACGAGGTCTGGCGCTGGTAGACATGATCGAAACCGCGATAGCGCTGGCCGTTGCGGCAGTGCCCGAGGGGTTGCCGGTCGTCGCCACGCTCGCGCTTGCCCGAGGCATGTTGCGGATGGCGCGGCGGAACACGTTGATCGAACGGCTTTCGGCGGTGGAAACCCTGGGCGCGACGACGTTGATCCTGACGGACAAGACCGGAACACTGACCGAGAACCGCATGACCGTCGCCGGGTTCCTGCTGGACGGGCGCGATTTGGCGGCCGCTGATCTGTTGAATGCGCAGGCGGCCGTGACCGAGTCCGATCTGCGTCTCGCGTTGGAAATCGGCGTGTTGTGCAATACTGCCGAGATCGGTCAGGCGGGCGCGCAACACGGGGTCGGTGACCCGATGGAAGTCGCCCTGCTGCATTTTGCCGAACTGCTTGGCGTGCGTCCCGATCTCGACGCGGAGGACAGGCCCGAGATCGCCAAACATCCCTATGATCCCGAATTCAAGATGATGGCGACGCTGCATTCCGCAGGCGGCGATGTGTTTACCGCGGTCAAGGGGGCGCCCGAAGCGGTGATTGACGCCTCTGATCGTGTTTTGACGACAGCGGGTATCCGTGATCTGTCCGAGGTCGCGCGGCAGGACTGGCTGCAACGTGTCGAGGATGCGGCAGGTGACGGCTATCGCCTGATCGGGTTGGCCTACAAACAAGGCGATCCAGAGGATGCCGCCCTCTATCAGTCTCTGATCCTTGTCGGCTTCGTCACGCTTCTTGATCCGCTCCGACAGGATGTGCCCGCCGCCATTGCCGAGTGCCGGGGCGCCGGAGTGCGCGTTGTCATGATGACCGGTGACCATATCGCGACCGCCAGGGAGATCGCGTTCCAGGCCGGTCTCGGAGAGGATGGCCGCATCGTTGCGTTGTCCGAAACCTCGCTTGAAGGGTTGAAAACGAGGGGCAACGATGCCGAGATGCGGGATCAACTGGAACAGGTTGATGTTTTCGCCCGCGTTGCTCCGGAAACGAAGCTGAAGCTGGTCGCCCACTACCAGGACGCCGGTCATATCGTTGCGATGACCGGTGACGGTGTGAACGATGCGCCCGCTCTGAAGAAATCCGATATCGGTATCGCCATGGGTCAGCGCGGCACGCAGGTCGCGCGCGATGCGGCGGATGTCATTCTCAAGGATGATGCTTTCTCATCGATCGTTGCGGCGATGTGGCAGGGGCGTGTCATCTTTGGCAATATCCGTCGCTTTGTCATCTACCTCATGTCCTGCAATTTCAGTGAGATACTGATCGTCGGGCTGGCCATTGCCGCGGGGCTGCCCGCGCCGCTGCTGCCACTTCAGATCCTGTTCCTGAACATCGTGACGGATGTCTTTCCCGCCTTTGCACTGGGTCTGGGCGAGGGGGATCGCAGCGTCATGAAACGCCCGCCGCGCAACCCGAAAGAGCCGATCGTCGGAATGCTGCAATGGGTCGATATCGTCGTCTTCGGCCTTGCCATCACCATTGCCACGCTGGGGGCGTTCTGGATTGCGCTGGCCCGGCTGGATATGGATGCTCGTGATGCCGTGTCCGTCGCGTTCCTGACCCTTGCTCTTGCGCAGCTGTGGCACGTGTTCAACATGCGTGACCGGGGCGAACGTGGCTTGGTCAACAGCATCACCAGAAACCCTTGGGTCTATGCCGCGCTGGCGTTCTGCATGGGGTTGCTGGTGGCCGCGTTCCAGATCCCGGCCGTTTCAGAGGCGTTGCAACTGACGCCGCTGGGCTGGCGGCAAATGGCGCTGGCGGTCGGTGCAAGCCTGTTTGCCGTTGTGGTCGGGGGCGTGTGGTTGCGCGCAGGCCGAAGCACCACGCCAGCGGATTGACGACGCGCTGGCTGCAGCGCCCGTTACTCCGGCTCGCGCAGCCGTCTGGCAAGATATCCGCTGGCTTTCCGTGGCGTTTCAATCTCCTTGTAGTCGGACTCGGGGATCGAAACGCCGAGACGCGCATGCAGCGCCGTCACGAGATTGAGGATATCCATGGAATCCAGGTCCAGATCATCCTGAAGATGGTCTGTGTCCCTTACCGTTGCCGGGTCTATGTCGGGCGCGACCCGGTTGAGTTCCTCCAGAAAGATCGCCTTCGTTTCGGTTTCGTTCATAGCTCCTCCGGTCTGGCAAGGCAGTCTTGGATGGCGACGAGAAACCGGGACGCCTGCCGTCCGTCGCAAACACGGTGGTCGGCGGACAGAACAAGGGTCGTGACCTGGCGCGGTTCCACCCCGGCCCCGGTTACCCATGGTCGTATCTGTGGCGCGCCCACGGCAAGGATTGCGACCTGCGGGGGAAAGATCACTCCGGTCATGCCCTCTGCGCCATCCTCGCCCAGGCTCGACACGGTCAGGGTGCCGCGTGTCAACTCGGAACCGCGCAAGCGTCCGGAACGCGCCCGCGTGACCATGTCGCGCAACCCGGCCATGACATCCGACAAGCTCATCTTGTCGACATCGGCCAGCGCAGGGGCCACCAACCCGCCACCGCGCAGGGAAATGACCATGCCGATGTTCACCGTTTCCGAGGGGACAAAACGACCCTCTGTGAAATGACCGTTGAAAGCCGCGACCTGCCGGGCCGCCAAGGCCGCCGCCTTGACAAAGACGGCTCCCAGCAAAATTCGTTCGGCTGGCGGTCGCTCGGCGTTTTGCTGCGCGAGCCAGTCCGAAACCGGTTGGGTTTCGACCGTGTGCGAGACGTAGAAATGCGGTATCTCGCGCTTGGACCGGCTCATCGCGGCGGCGACGGCCTGGCGCATGTCCGACAGGCCCTCTCCGGCTGGCCGGCTGGTGGGCGTGGCCTGTCCCATTTGCGCCTCGACATCAGCCAGAACAATTGCGCCTTGGGGGCCCGAGCCCTTGACCTGGACGAGGTCGATCCCGGCCTCTTGCGCGGCGTGGCGGGCCGCCGGGCTTGCACCGGCGGCGGACGCTGGTGGCTCTTGCCGGGGCTGCGCGGGCTTTTCCGAGGGCGCTTCGGCTTCTGCTGGCGGGGCAGGGGCGCTCCGCTCCTTCGGCGCCGGTCGTGTTTCCTCTTCCGGCGGCTTTGGCTCCGCACCGGTTTCTTCGCCGTCGCCGATCCGGGCCATGGGGGCACCAACCGGCAGGGTCTGCCCGATCTCCGCCAAGAGTTCCGTGACCGTACCTGCCTCGAAAACCTCGATCTCGATCGCGCCCTTCTGGGTCTCGACCACGGCGACCACATCACCGCGCGCGACCGTGTCACCGGGGTTCACCAGCCATTCGACCAGTGTCCCGGCCTCCATGTCCGCCCCCAGCGATGGCATTCGGAAAACACCCATCTCAGTCGCGCCCCAATGCCGTTTTGGCGGCGGCGACAATGGCGGGGACCTGCGGGATCGCGGCATCTTCCAGATGTTTCGGATAGGGGATCGGCACCTCTGCCGAACAGACCCGCCCGACCGGTGCGTCGAGTGTCCAGAACACCTGCTCCATGATGCGCGCCGATAGTTCTGCCGCCAGCGAGCCGCTGCGCCAGCCCTCGTCGACGATGACCGCCCTCCGTGTCCGCGCGACCGAGGCCATGATGGTTTCATCGTCAAGCGGTCGCAACACGCGCAGATCGATCACTTCGGCCGCGATCCCGTCGCCGGCCAGCACTTCGGCGACCTCCAGCGTCTTGTAGAGCGAGCCGCCATAGGTGATCAGGGTGATGTCTCCGCCCTCGCGCCGGATCGCCGCGCGCGAGATGTCGACGGCACCTGCGCCCGCGTCGATCTCGCCGCTGCGATTGTAGAGCATCACGTTTTCGAAGATCAGCACCGGGTCGGGATCTTCCAGCGCCGTCCACAGCATGCCGCGCGCATCCTCCAGCGTGGCGGGGGCGAGCACCCTGAGCCCCGGAATGTGCGCGTACCAGCCTTCGAGGCTGTGGGAATGCTGCGCGGCCAATTGCTTGCCCGCGCCGGTCGCCATGCGGATCACAACGGGCACGTTGAACTGGCCGCCGGACATATGCCTGAGCGTCGCTGCGGTGTTCAGGATCTGGTCCAGAGCGAGCAGGCTGAAATTCACCGTCATCAGCTCTACGATGGGGCGCATGCCGGCGCAGGCTGCCCCGATCCCGGCGCCGGTAAAGCCGGATTCCGACAGCGGGGTATCGCGCACGCGGGCCTCGCCGAATTCGTCCATCAACCCCTTGGACACCGCATAGCAGCCCCCATAGGCGCCCACGTCCTCTCCCATCAGGAACACCCGTTCATCGCGTCGCATCGCTTCGGAAATCGCCGCGCGAACCGCTTCGCGATAGGTGGTCTCGATCTTCTCCCCGGTGGGCGGGGATGCTGCGACCGGTGGCGTCTCGGCGGCCACCACGTCGCGGGTCAGGCTTTCGACCGGCTCCCAGGTGCCTGCCTCGGCGAACTGTACCGCTTCGGCGATCTCGGCCTCGGCACGGGCCTCGATCGCCGTGATCTCCTCTTCATGGATCAGACCGTTATCCAAGAGCCAGGACTGGAATCGCAGGATCGGCCCTTTTTGCCTCCACGCTTCAACCTCGGCCTTGTCGCGATAGAGCTGGGCGTCGAACATCGAATGCGCCCGGAACCGATAGGTCCGGCACTCCAGAAATACAGGGCCTTCGCCCGCGCGTATCCGGCGCAGCGCCTTCGCAGCCGCCACCTGGACAGCGACGACATCCATGCCGTCGACAACCTGTGTCTCGATGCCAAAGACGGCAGCCTTGCGGCCGATATCTGTCTCCGACTCGGACCGGTCCAGCGCGGTTCCCATGGCATAGCCATTGTTCTCGCAGACGAACAGAACCGGCAGGGTCCAGAGCGCGGCAAGGTTCATCGCCTCGTGAAACTCGCCTTCGGCCACCGCGCCCTCGCCAAAGAAACAGGCAGTGACCGTGTCGTCGCCCCGCATCCTGTCAGCCAGCGCAAGTCCGGCGGCCAGCGGCAGGCCGCCGCCCACGATGGCGTTTCCCCCGTAGAAGTTGCGCGCGGCATCGAACAGGTGCATGGAGCCGCCGCGACCGCCCGAGCAGCCCTCGGCCTTGCCATACATCTCGGCCATGACAGTTGTCATCGGTACGCCGCGTATCAGGGCGTGGCCATGTTCGCGATAGGTGGCGACAACCCGGTCCTTCTCGACCAGCAGCGGGATGATCCCGGCGGCAATCGCCTCTTCACCATCGTAGAGATGCAGGAACCCCCGGATCTTTTCCTGGGTATACAGCTCTGCGCATCGTTCTTCGAAGCGTCGAATCCGGATCATGTCCCCGAGACGCCGACGGACGGTGTCGTGATCAAGCTTCGGTTTCTCCTCCGTGCTCATGTCTCCTCCGTCTCCAGTGTCGAGGTATCGCCTTCGGGCAGACCCAGTTCGCGCGCCTTGAGCAGACGGCGCATGATCTTTCCCGATCTCGTTTTCGGCAGCGTGTTGCGGAACACGATCTCGCGCGGGGCCACGGCGGCCCCCAGGCGTTTGCGGGCTAAACCGCGAATGTCGCGTTCAAGTTCGGGGCCGGGTTCCGCACCGCGATTGAGCGTGACGAAAGCCTTGACCACCTCGCCGGCGGTTTCATCGGGCACGCCGATTACTGCCGCCTCGGCCACCGCGTCATGTTCGATCAGCGCGCTTTCCACCTCGAATGGTCCGATCAGGTGGCCCGAGGACTTGATCAGGTCGTCGGCGCGCCCGACGAACCAGTAATAGCCGTCGGTATCGCGCATGGCCAAGTCGCCGGACAGGTACCAGCCATCGGCAAAGCATTTGTCATAGCGCGCCTGCTCATTCAGATAGGCCCGCATCATCGACGGCCAGCCCGGCCGCAGCGCCAGTTCGCCGATCTCGCCATCCGGCAGTTCGCGCAGGCCATCGCCCGTGTTTTCGACGATCCCGGCGGTGATCCCCGGCAGCGGCTTGCCCATCGAACCGGGCTTGATGTCCGCGTCCTGCGTGTTGGCGATCATGATCCCGCCGGTTTCGGTCTGCCACCAGTTGTCGTGGAACGGCAGCCCGAACACCTCGTTCGACCAGATCACCGCCTCGGGGTTCAGCGGCTCACCGACGCTGGCCAGAAAATCTAGGGCCGAGAAATCGTAGGGAGCGGCTGCCTCCTTGCCGGCCCGCATCATCATCCGTATCGCGGTCGGGGCGGAATACCAGATCTGGACCTTTTCCCGCTGAAGCGTCCCGTACCAGCGGTCGAGGTCGAACTCCGCCTCGTCAACGATCATCGTGGCCCGGTTCACCAGCGGGGCGATGATGCCATAGGTCGTCCCCGTGACCCAGCCGGGATCGGCGGTGCACCAGTAGCGAATGCCGGGTCGCAACCCCAGCGCATGGCGACCGGACAGGGCGTGGTAGAGAACCGCCTCGTGAACATGCAAGGCACCCTTGGGCTTGCCGGTGGTGCCCGAGGTGAAATGGATCAGAGCCGGGTCTTCGGGCCGGGTGTGGAGCGTCTCGTATTCCGGCGAGGCTGCGCGCAGCGCCGGACCCAGCGCGACACATCCCTCGGGCGCCTCATCGCCAACGATCAATACAAGGCGCAGCGTCGGGATGTCCTCCCGCCAGGCGGCGATCTTGCGTTCATAGAGTGCGCGGCTGGTGACCAGAACGTTGGCCTCTCCGATCTCCATCCGGGTTCTGAACGGCTCGGGTCCGAAGGCGGCGAAGAGCGGCGTGAACACCATGCCCGCCTTCCATGTCCCCAGGGCAGCGGCATAAAGCTCTTTCTCGCGGCCCATGGCGGAAAAGACGCGGGCGCCTTTCTTCAGGCCATGCGACTTTAGCACATTTGCAAATCGAGAGGAGAGTTCAGCAAGCTCCTGATAGCTGATGATCTCGCGCGCGCCCTCTTTCGACAGCCAGATGATCGCGCTGTCACTGCCATGGCCCTGCGCGACATGGCGGTCGACGGCCTCGAAACCGATGTTGAGCGCGCCATCCGGAAAACCCGTTACCAGCGCGCGCGCCAACGCGTAGGTGTCCATCCGCCCGTTTAGACCGCTTGCAGCCGCGACCGAGGTGTCTCTACCCTTGGGTTGCTTTCTGATGATCTCGTGCATCACGGCGCCCTCCCACTTGAAATGTGGCCGAAGCGGAGCCGCGCGGGCAATGATCCATGTCAAGACAAGCCCGGACCCGAGAGGCCCCGCAGGTGGCCATGGCGTGGCCGAGATGCCGGGACCGGTCTGCTCAGGAAACGCGCCGCGGACAAGACCGCGCGGCACGTTTCGTTCGCCTGCGCCGGACGGCAGGCTGTCAGGCGGTGATGTCTTTCATGGCGGCCAGGAACTGGGCAACCTCCTGAACGCTGTTGTAATGGCACATCGAAACGCGCACGCAGCTGTCCATGCCCAGCGGGCTCAGGATGTTGCCAGAGTAGTGATCCGCCTTTCTCAAATGCGTCCGAATACCCTGCTCGTTCAGCATACTGACCACATCCACAGAGGGCACGCCCTCGACCCGCAGCGACACGAGACCCTCGCGCGCGGGGTTGTCGGCGCCGCCCAGGATGGTCACTTTCTCCATCTCCGCCAGGCCGGACAGGTTGCCGGTGCCATGGACCATGGCATCGGTCAGCGCCTTTTCCTGTTGATGGATCGCATCGGCCGCCGCCTTGAACTTGCCCCGTCGGTCGGTGGCATCGCTGACCTTTCCGCCCAGCCATTCGAAATAGGAAACGACGTCCGACATGGTCGCATAGGCACCGGTGTCGCGGGTCCCCATTTCCCAGTTGTCTTCCGGCCCGTCGAGCAGCGCGTTATGGGGCAGACGGGTCAACCGGTCCGAGAGCCAGGCAACCCCGTAGCCATGGCGCGAGAACACTTTGTAAGGCGAGATCACGTATCCATCCACGTCATGGTCGGTCAGGTCGATGCCGCCATGGGCCGCGTGCTGAATGCCGTCGACGATGATGATGCAATCGGGGGCCACCGCGCGGATCGCGCGGCTGATGGCGGTCACATCCACGCCCATGCCCGTCACGGGCGAGGTATGTATGATCGTGGCTACCCTGGTGTCCGGGGTGATGGCGGCGGCATAGGCATCGGCCCCGATCGTGCCGGTGGCGTTGTCATGTGGGATCAGAATATGCTGCTGACCGGCGATGCGCGCCCAGCGGTCACAGGCCGAACGCGAGGCGGGGTGCTCCAGCGTCGATCCCAGAACCTTACCCGGGCCGGTACCCAGACAGGCGTTCATGATCAGGCGGAACAGCAATTCAGTGCCGCTTTCCCCCACGAAGAACTGGCCTCCGGGGGCGTTCATGAAATCGGCCATGTCCTGCCTGGCCTTGTTGATCGTCGCCACCAGTGCATGACTGCCGGGATTGTCGCGTCCCTGGTTGTCGGGGATGGCGGCATGGATGGCAGAGCTTTCCAGGACGGATTTCAGCGTCAACGCACCACCGGCGTTTTCAAAGAAGATGCGCCGCCCCTGCACGGGGCAGCTTTCGACCTGGGCAAAGCGGTCACGGATTTGCGCCAACAAGGGATCGGATATCTGGTTCATCTGAGGGGTCAGGCTCCTGAATCGGGTGCTTCGGGCAACTTAGGGGATCCCTCGTCGCATGACATCCAGAGAAGTGATGCTCATCTGCCATTTCAAGAATAGATTGCCAGCCGCGTTTTCGCGCCCCATGCTTGGCTGACATGGCTTCGGTTGAAGGAGAGATACCGATGGCACTGGAAATCATCGGCGCCGGTTTTGGGCGGACAGGCACCGACTCCCTGAGAGCAGCATTGACGATCCTCGGCTTCGGTCCCTGCCACCATATGTACGAGATCCGCGACAATCCCGAAAAGATAGAACCATGGCACGATCATTTCTGCGGCGGCGCTCCGCTGGATCTGGACGTGCTTTTCGACGGGTACCGGTCGCAGGTCGACTGGCCCGGTGCACATTTGTGGCGCGAGTCGGCCGAAAGATACCCCGATGCCAAGGTGATCCTGTCAGTTCGTGACGCCGAAGGCTGGTACAATTCCTACTCAAAGACCATCAAGGCCTTTCGCGAGACGGAGATGCCACCGGATGCCGTACATCAGCGACGCATGCAGGAATTCATCGAAGTGTTCCTCGCAGACCGCTTCGATAGTCGCGAACGGGCCATTGCCGAATTCCATCGGCATGTCGCCGAGGTGAAATCCGCAATCCCCGCGGATCGCCTGCTGGTCTACGAGCTTGGAACGGGTTGGGAACCGCTTTGTGCGTTCCTCGGGGTCCCGGTCCCGGAGCAAGACTATCCGCATACCAACTCTTCGGCGGCCTTTCGGCAGAACAATATCGGTTTGGACGGCACACAGAGCTAGGTCCGGGGGGCCGAGACCAGGGCCTGATAGTCGGCGGCAACCCCTCTGGCCGCTGCCTGCAACAGCTGTGCGCCGTATTCCGGGGTGGCAAGCGCCGAATGAGAGCCGACCCGGCCATCGGGAAACTCGCGCCGGTGCAGGTCGGGCGGGCCATGCCGGTCGCCGGCCCGGCTGGCGATGTCCTCGGCCGTCAGCAGGCGAGGTGGGGTGGCCGCGGCACCCGGCGCCACGCGCCGGCCCAGGAATTGCGTGATCGAGATTTCCGCGGGCGTGGCATGCATGCCCTCCCACTGTCCAAAGAACGACTGGCGCAGGGCGTTGACCTCGTCGAACTCCCACCAGCTGCGGATGTGCACCGTGTCGAGAGACCGGGCAACGCGGCGCATCGGTGCCAGGTTCGCCCCATGCGCGTTCAGGACATAGACGTGTCGGAACCCCTGCGCCTGAAGCCCGCTCACGACCTCGGCGAAAAGGTCGGCAAAGAGCTGTTCGGAAATCGATACGGTGCCGGGAAACCCGGTGTTGAAAGGGGCGGGGGTATAGGCCAGCGTCGGCGCCGCAAAGGTCGCGACGATCTCTGCCGCCGCCTCGGCAATCGCCTGGGCACAGGTGGCGTCCGTCCCGATCAGGCCCATCGGGCCATGCTGCTCGGTCGAGCCGACCGGCAGAATGATCCCGTCATGATCGGCCAGATAGGCCTCCACCTCGGGCCAGGTCGCCTGATCCAGTCGCATGTTTGCACCTGTCCGATTGAAAAGGGGGCATGGATCATGCCCCCCGTCACATTGACCTCGCGACCGCTTACGCGGCGCTCAGAGGCCCCACTTGGCCTTGGTCGCTTCGAAAAACCCCTTGGCCTGTTTCACCTTGACCCAGTTGTTGACGTAGTTGATCCACACCTGATCGTCCTGCGGCAACAGCATCGCGATCGGCGAGGGCGAGCGCGGCTCGGTATTGGGAACCTGCACCACGCCATGCTTGGCCTTGAGCGTCGAGCCTTCGATGTTGGAGGTGATGAACACATCCGCGCGTCCGGCCAGAACCTCCTGGAAACCACGGGCCGGGGCCTCGACAACCTTGATGTCGGCATTGGGGAACCATTCGCGGGCCAGTGCCTCGAACGTGGTGCCCAGCGTGGTGGCTACCTTCACATTGGGCTGGTTGATGCTGTCATAGCCATCGAAATCACCGGCCTTTGCCGGGATGGTGAAGGGCATGATCTCGACCGCGATATAGCTCTCCGAGAACCCGGCGACCTTCATTCGGGGCGGGCTGATCGAGGCGGAGCCGGTCATGTGGTACTTGCCGGCAACCACCCCGTTGACCAGCGTTTTCCAGTCGGTCGGCACGAACTCGACCGTGACGCCCAGATCGTTGGCCAGTTCGTTGGCAACGTCGATATCGAAGCCCTTGTAGCTGTTCGTGGCCGGGTCGCGAACCGACATCGGGTTCCAGTCCCCGGTGGTGCCGAATTTCAGAACACCGCTGTCGAGGATATCGTTCAGCGCGGATTGCGCCTGTGCCGCAGCAGCCAGACCAAGGCTGAGAACGCCCGCCGCAGCGATTGTCATCCAGTGTTTCATCATCGTCTCCCTGTTTCTAGCGCTTGTTTTTTTTGAACGCTTTGACACTTGAACTTGTGGCCATTCCCCTTCAGCCTCAAGAAAAATCTTCCCGCAGGGGAGGGCCGGGGAGGGGAAATGACCGATATCGCCATCGAAATGGTCAGTGTAAACAAATGGTTCAGCGATTTTCACGTGCTGAAAGATATCGACCTGACGGTGAAAAGTGGCGAGCGGGTGGTGATCTGCGGCCCAAGCGGATCGGGCAAATCCACGGTGGTCCGGTGCATCAACCGGCTAGAAACCCATCAAAAAGGCAGCATCCGCATCTATGGATCCGAGGTGACCGAGCGCCCCGAGGATCTGCGCGGCGATGTCGGCATGGTGTTCCAGCAGTTCAACCTGTTCCCGCATCTGAGCGTGCTGGAGAACCTGACGCTTGGCCCTATGAAGTCGCGTGGACTGAGCCGCGGCGAGGCCGAGGACCGGGCGCGCCGTTATCTGGAGCGGGTGAAAATACCCGAACAGGCTGAAAAGCGCCCCGGTCAGCTGTCCGGTGGCCAGCAACAGCGTGTCGCCATTGCCCGCAGCCTGTGCATGGAGCCCAAGGTGATGCTGTTCGACGAGCCGACTTCGGCGCTGGACCCGGAAATGATCTCGGAGGTGCTGGACGTGATGGTCGAACTTGCCGAGGAGGGCATGACCATGATCGTGGTGACGCACGAGATGGGCTTTGCCCGCAAGGTCGCCGACAAGATGGTGTTCATGGATGCGGGCGAGATCGTTGAAACCGGCGCGCCGTCCGAGTTCTTTGGCAACCCGAAATCGCGCCGGTGCCAGACCTTCCTTAGCCAGATACTGAGCCACTGATGCGCCTTGTTCTTTCCCTTGCCGCGCTGGCCCTGCTGTCGGGCTGTTCCTCGTCCACGACTTGGGGCTGGTATGTCATCAACCCCTCGACACCGTCGGGCTGGGTCAACATCAAGTTCCTGATCGGCGGCATGGGGGCGACGATCCTGATCTCGGTCATCGCGGCGGTGCTGTCCATCGTCCTGGGTCTGCTCGTCGCGCTGCCCGGCCTGTCGTCGCGCTGGTATGTCCGGCTGATCAACCGCGTTTATGTCGAGTTCGTCCGGGCGATCCCGCTCTTGCCCATGCTGTTCTGGGTGTTCTACGGCCTGCCGATCATCTTCCGCTCGATGGGGCTGGATATCCCGATCGACCCGTTCTGGGGCGCGATCATCACGCTGGCGATCTCGGACAGCGCGTTTACCGCCGAGATCTATCGGGCCGGGATCCAGTCCATCGCGCGGGGGCAGACCGAGGCGGCCCAGACCATCGGGCTGAACTATCTTCAGACCATGCGCTATGTGATCCTGCCGCAGGCGATCCGGCGCATCCTGCCACCGCTTGCCAACCAGTTCATCTATATCGTCAAGATGTCGGCCTTTGCCTCGGTGATCGGCATGCAGGAACTGACCCGGCGGGCCAACGAACTGGTGGTGACCGAGTATCGACCGCTGGAAATCTATACGTTGCTGATCCTCGAATATCTGGTTCTGGTGCTGGTGATCAGCGCGGGCGTGCGGTGGCTCGAACGCCGCATGGGGTCGGACGAAAGGGGATAGGAATGGATTGGGAAGCCTTCATGGACGGGATCGTTGCGGATATCGCGGTGCTGAACCCCGAGATACCCGAGACGGTCAAGGGGTTCGGAATCATGGGCGCCGCCGCCAAGAAATCCGGCGCGCTCGACGAAAAGACCAAGGAGATCATGGCGCTGGGCATCGCCATCGCAACCCGCTGCGACAGTTGCATCGGGTTCCATGTGAAATCCCTGATCCGCCTCGGCCTGACCCGGCCTGAACTGTGCGAGGCGCTGGCGATGGCGACCTATATGGGTGGCGGGCCGTCCTATGCCTATTCCGCCAAGGCGCTCAAGGCCTATGACACGTTCAAGGGAGGCAGCTGATGCAATCGGACCGTTTCATCCGCAACACCTGGTATGTCGCCGGGCGCAGCGAGGATTTCACCGACCGGCTCAAACCGCTCAGGCTGCTGGATGAGGCGATCGTGTTCTACCGGAAAACCGATGGAACCCCGGCCGCGCTGGAGGATGCCTGCCCGCACCGGAAACTGCCGCTGTCGATGGGCAATCTCAAGGGCGATACGGTGGAATGCGGCTATCACGGGCTGACCTTCGATTGCTCGGGGGCCTGTGTCTCGGCCCCGACCCAGGGCGATCCGATCCCCAAACGCGCCCGCGTGCGCAGCTATCCGGTCGCGGATCGCTATGGGTTTCTCTGGATCTGGATGGGCGACCGGGCACCGGGACCGATCATGGATATCCCCAATTTCGACAATCCCGCCTGGGGCCGGACCGAGCGCGGCGCGCTCGATATCGCCTGCAACTATCTCTACGTGATTGACAACCTGCTTGATCCCAGCCACGTCGCCTGGGTCCATGTCACCAGCTTTGCCGGGGCAGGGACCGACAGCCGCCCGCTGGATATCGAAGAGCTGGACGACGGGGTCATCGTCTCGCGCTGGATCATGGCGGAACCCGCGCCGCCCTATTACCGGGCGATGCTGGCCTTTGGCGACAATACCGACCGCAAGCAGCATTACGAATGCCGCCTGCCATCCACCGCGATCAACATGAGCGTCTACACCCGCGCGGGCACCGGCGGGCCCGACGCCATCCTGCCCAATGATGCCTATCTGAACATCTCCTACAATTTCATCACCCCGGTCGATGCCGACAATTCGCTGTATTTCTGGTTTCAGCACCGCAACACCGATCCGGGTGACGAGGCCATCAACAAGCGGATGTTCGACGGCGCGACCATGGCGTTCAACGAGGACAAGGCGGTGCTGGAGGCGGTGCATGAGGGCATGAAAAACCGCAAGACGCCTTATATGAACCTCGGTCTGGATGCCGGTGCGATGCGGTTCCGGTCCAAGGTGGACAAGGTGATTGCCGCCGAGACCTCAGACGAAGCTTAAGGCCCCCTCCGGCCCAAGCCCGCAGTCTTGCGCGGGCGCGTCATAAGCGGCGCGCAGCTCCGGGTGACGGTCGAGGATCTCGGTTGCCCCCGGAATGGCCTCGGGCACCAGCCGACCGGCTTGCCACAGGGCGATCCCGTCGACGGTGACGGTCGGGTCGAGGATGTTGAGCGAGATCTCACCCGGCGCATAGGCGCCGCAGGTATGCACGTGCAACAGCCGCGGGTTGCCAAAGGCGCTGCCGCTCCAGCGTTCGAAACTGTCCCGCGCCGGGTCCCGGAACGCACAACCGGGATGGATGCCGCAATGCCAGGAATGGACGAAATAGCGGTCGATACCGTATCTTTCACCGATCCCGCGATAATGCGCCTCGGCGCGGGCCACATCTGATGTGGTGCCGGAAAACCCGGTGATCCGGTTGCCTTCGATTTCGACGAACAGCACGTCCGCAAGCGCACAGGCATAGGGCTGGTAGAAGCGTGATCCCGTTCCGACCAGGAACCCGCGTTGCGCGATCCGGCCGCTGAAGTTCACGGCAGGCACCGGGGAATGCACCGACAGCGGAAACCGGATCGTGTTGGTGTCCTTGGGCTTTGCGTCAACCGGGGCGACATGGCCGGTGAAATCGGTTCCGGCAGGGCAGGTGACCGTTATGCTCCGGGCCTGTCCCATCGCGTTGTCGATACGGTCGCGCAGTTGCACCATCGCCGCGTGGTCCAGCCGACCAAAACCCGATCCCAGCATGATCCCGTCCAGCGCATAGCACACGATGGCGCGTATGGCGCCCGGCAGGTCCTGAAACCTGAGCTGATCGCCCAGCCGCGCCAGAAACACGGTCAGATCCGCCGCCCGCATCGCGGTGACCAGCGCCTCGTCCGGCGTGGTCGCGTTTTCCGTGAACGGGGCCTGAACGAGCGTGGCACGGATCCCGAGGCTTGCCGCCGCTTGCGTCAGCCCATCCACGATGCATTCGCGGTAATACCCCAGACCGGGCGGTTCGCGCACGATCAAGACCGAGTCCCCGGCCGACAAGCCGCCGCACCGGGTCAGCAGGTTGACCGCTCCGGCGTGCATGTTTTCCTTATGGTCAAGCATATTGGCCTCTTGCATGCGAAGATGCTAGCAAGGGCTGCTGGCGTTGAACAGCGGCAAGGGAGATACGAGATGAGCGCTTGGATCGAGATGATCGGGGATGACGCGGCGGATGGGCGCCTGAAAGAACTGCTCGACCGGGCGCGCACGCCCCATGGCACGGTCGACACCGTGATGCGGGTGCATTCGCTGCGCCCCGAAACGATGAACGGCCATGTCACCTTGTATCGCTCGGTCCTGCATTCCGACGACAACACCCTGCCGTTCTGGTTTCTCGAGGTCGTGGCCAGCTATACCTCGATCCTGAACGACTGTACCTATTCGCTGACCCATCACTTCATGAACGTGCGCAACCTGCTCCGGGATCAGCCGCGATCCGACCGCATTTTCATCGCGCTCAAGGCGCAGCGGCCCGAGGACGTGTTCGAGGGCAAGGAACTGGCCCTGTTGCGATACGCCGCCAAGCTGACCACCGGGGTCGGCAGGATGGTCAGATCGGACTTCGAGGCGCTGAAACTGGCAGGCTGCGACGATGGCGAGATCCTGGAGGTCAACCAGGTCTGCGCCTATTTCAACTATTCGAACCGCTTGCTGAACGGTTTGGGTTGCACGACCGACGGGGATGTCATCGGCTATTACAAGGGCGACGAGGGCTAGGCCCGCCGCCGGTCAGACCATCATTTCCTTGGTCGCGGTCAGCTTCAGCTCGGGGTAATCGCGGATCACCCGGTCGATATCCCATTGCAGCCGCGTCATATAGACAACGTCGCCGTCATGATCATGGGCGATATGCTGCTTGTTGGCGTTGATGAACTTGTCCATCGCCGTCTTGTCGCCCGCGACCCAACGGGCGCTGGTGAATTGCGAGCCGTCGAACCGCACCGGCAGGCCGTATTCCAGCTCGATCCGGCTGGCCAGCACCTCGAATTGCAGCGCGCCAACGACGCCCACGATAAAGCCCGAGCCGATCATCGGCTTGAACACCTTGGCGGCGCCTTCCTCGGCAAACTGCATCAGCGCCTTTTCCAGGTGCTTGGCCTTCATCGGATCGCCCGCGCGTACGCCCTGCAACAGTTCCGGCGCGAAAGAGGGGATGCCGGTCACCCGCAGCGCCTCGCCCTCGGTCAGGGTGTCGCCGATGCGCAATTGCCCGTGGTTGGGGATGCCGATGATATCGCCGGCCCAGGCCTCGTCCGCCAGTTCCCGGTCCGAGGCAAGGAACAGTACCGGGTTCGATACCGCCATCGGTTTCTTGGTGCGCACATGGGTCAGTTTCATGCCGCGCTTGAAATGGCCCGAGGCCATGCGGACAAAGGCAACCCGGTCACGATGCTTGGGATCCATATTCGCCTGAACCTTGAAGACAAACCCGGAAACCTTTGTTTCTTCAGGTGAAATCTTCCTTGGTTCGGCGCTCTGCACCTGGGGTTCCGGACCGTAATTGCCGATCCCGTCCATCAGTTCCTTGACCCCGAACGAGTTGATGGCCGAGCCGAACCAGATCGGTGTCATATGGCCTTCAAGCACTGCCTGCGGATCGAGCGCGGGCAAAAGCTCGCGGGCCATTTCCAGCTCTTCGTGCAGCTTCTCCAGTAGATGCGCGGGCACGTGCTGCGCCAGCTTGGGGTCGTCAAGCCCATTGATTTCAATGCTTTCTGCGACCTTGTTACGGTCGGCGCGGTCCATCAGCTCCAGCCGGTCGCGCAGGATATCGTAACAGCCGATGAAATCGCGGCCCTGGCCGATGGGCCAGCTTGCGGGCGTCACGTCGATCGCCAGCATCTCCTGGATCTCGTCGATGATCTCGAACGTGTCGCGGCTTTCGCGGTCCATCTTGTTGCAGAAGGTCAGGATCGGCAGGTCGCGCAGGCGGCAGACCTCGAACAGTTTCTGCGTCTGGCTCTCGACCCCCTTGGCGCCGTCGATCACCATCACCGCCGCATCCACCGCCGTCAGCGTGCGATAGGTGTCCTCGGAAAAGTCCGAGTGGCCGGGCGTGTCGACAAGATTGAACCGGAACGTCTTGTAATCGAAAGACATTGCCGAGGCCGAGACCGAGATGCCCCGGTCCTTTTCCATCTGCATGAAGTCCGAGCGCGTGCGCCGTGCCTCGCCCTTGGCGCGCACCTGTCCGGCCATCTGGATCGCACCGCCGAACAGCAGGAACTTTTCGGTCAGCGTGGTCTTGCCCGCATCGGGATGCGAGATGATGGCGAAGGTGCGGCGCCGCGCGATCTCGGGCGGCAAAGCAGGGCGGTTCGAGGCGATATCCAACATGCAGGCGCGTATATCAGGTTGCGCCGCCCTTGCAAGAATGCGCGTTTATGAGGGTTTGCGGAAATCCTGGTGACAGGATTTGCAGGTGCCGCCGATCCGGGCGAGCGCCGGTTTCAGATCGGCCTCGGTCTCGATGGTTCCGGCCGCCTCGGTGGCGGCCAGTGTCAGTGCCTCGGACCTCTGGCCGAAGGTGTCGAAATCCTGCCAGATCGCGGGCAGGGCCTCGGATTTCGGATCGTGCTCTTCGGCCATGAAAAGGGTAGGCACGCTGGCGGCGTGGGCGGCAATGGCGGCTGCGGCGGCCCGGGCCTCGTCAGCATCGAACGGGGACTCGCCCTTGGCCATGGCGCCCAGAATCTTGGTATTGTCGGCGATCTGCATCATCGCGTGCATCCGCGCCTTGACCGCCGGGTTGCTGACGCCGCTATGGGCCAGCGCCGCGCTTGCGGCAATCAGGGCGACAAAAAGGGGGATGGGGCGCAACGGCATGAGGCTTCTCCTGTTCACGGGTCGCGGCAGGATAAGCAGAGGGGGCAACAGGTCAAGACGCAGAGGGCGTTGTGGCGGTCGCGATACCGTGAGCGATGCAGGCGGACAGGCCACCCCCGGCATCAAGCTCAGCGTTTGGTCGAGGCGCGTTTCAAGAGGTCGATTGCATCGGGCCGGTCGAGCAGCGCCTTGGCCACATCCATCCCGTGTCCCTCGCCACTTGCATGCTGGTCCAGGAGCGGGCTGACCTGCTCCAGCATCTCTTGCGGCAGGGCGGGCCGGGTGCGCGGGTCGAGCAGCATGGTTTCGGCCGCGATCCCCTCGGCATAGATGATGTGATGGCGGTCGAACAGCAGCTGGAAATAGTCGACAAAACCGCCCTCTTGCACGAACACGGTATCGCCATTGACCAGATGCCGCGCCTTGACCAACAGTTCCGGCCGACCGACGCCGATCTCGTCACGGCGCTGATAGACAAAGAGCCGGTGATCGGGGCTGACCACCAGATCGTTTTCATTGTTCAGCGTGCCGGCGCGGATCACGATGGGGGCAAATTCGCCCATTGCCCGGACCGTGGTCTGACCGATCCAGCGCACCTCGCGCACACCGTCGTCACGGGTCAGCACCCGGTCGCCGACCTTCAGGTCCTCGATGCGGACCTGCGCGCCTGACCCCAGCGTGATATGGGTGCCGCGAGTGAACGAGACACAGGCGACCTGGGCGAATTTCTGCCCTGCGCGGTCGCGGTCAACGCCCACCAGCGTATAGTCGGTCTTGGGCAGCAGAGGTGCCAGCGGCAACAGGTAGAGCTCGGCGATATGGCCGGTCGTGTCGAGTTCGACCAGCACGATGGCGTCGGTGGTATGGCCGTCGGGACTCATCAGGCTCAGCGCACAATCCAGATGCAGCGCGGCGCCCGGCTGCCCGGTCTCGGTGTCACTGGCGATCCGGAACCCGCCGTCCTCCATGGCCTCGATACCCAGCCGCCAGGTCCGCGCGTCTGTCGCCATGCCATAGACATCGTCCAGCATCAGCTCGTCCATCGGGGCAACCGCATCGCCCAGATTGGCGCCATTGGTCACCGAAAAATCTTCGGCAAGGTAAACGGGGACGGATTGGATCGGGGCGTATCGGGTCACGGAGATGGTCCGGATGTTGGTTACCAGAGTACCGGTTGAAAGAAAGTCTAGCACCCGGTTGGGCGCTTCAACAGAGCATGCACCGAAAATGTGGCGTGGATCCGCCGCTCGGGTGGTGAAGTGCGGGCAAATGATGTTAGCTCCGAACAACAGAGCATGAGGGGAGAACGCGATATGGATCTGGGGATTTTCGGCAAGCGGGCGCTGGTCTGCGCCTCGTCCAAGGGGTTGGGCCTGGGCTGTGCCAAGGCGCTGGCTGCAGCAGGTGTCGATCTGGTGATGAACGCGCGCGGCGCCGAGGCGCTGGAGGCGGCGGCCGAGGCGATTCGCGGCGCGCATGGGGTGACTGTGACCACCGTCGCCTGCGACGTCACCACCGAGGCGGGTCAGGCGCAGGTGATCGAGGCGGCCCAGGGTGTCGATATCCTGGTCACCAATGCGGGCGGCCCGCCGCCGGGCCTGTGGTCGGACTGGGATCGCGACGATTTCATCCGCGCGCTGGACGCCAACATGTTGACGCCCATCGCCTTCATGAAGGCGCTGTTGCCCGGCATGATCGACAAGGGCTGGGGCCGGGTGGTCAACATCACCTCGCAATCGGTGCGCGCGCCGATCCCGGCGCTGGGCCTGTCCAACGCCGCCCGCACCGGTCTGACCGGCTATGTCGCGGGCACCTCGCGGCAGGTCGCGCCCTTTGGCGTGACGATCAACAACCTGTTGCCCGGCATCCATGCCACCGACCGCGCCAATGCGCTGGACGGCCCGGTGGCAGAGCAGAAGGGCATCTCGCTCGACGCCGCGCGGGCCGAGCGCGCCGCGACCATCCCCGCCCGCCGCTATGGCACGCCCGAGGAATTTGGCGCCGCCTGCGCCTTTCTCTGCTCGCAGCATGCGGGGTTCATCGTCGGCCAGAACCTGCTGCTGGATGGCGGCGGCACCAATCTGACGATGTAAGGCATGGCGCAGGGGTTTTCGCTCAAGGATCAGCTCTTCAACGCGGACAAGGTGGCCTATCTGGCCGGGTTGTTCGACGGTCCCGGCTTTGACGCGCCCGGGTTTCAGGTGCGGGTGATGGCGCGGCTGCCCGAGCTGGAACTGAAGGCGCGGATCGACTGGATCGCCGCCTGCCTGGCCGAGGCTGTGCCGGGCGAATTGCCCGAGGTGGCGCCGGTGATCCTGCGGGCGCTGCCGCCGCCACTGGATCCGACGCTGTCGGATGATGATTTCGGCGATTTCATCTTTGCCCCGCTGGGGGAATGGGTCGCGGCGGTGGGGATAGAGCATCCCGACCTGGCGCTTGATGTGCTGGCAGAGCTGACGCAGCGGTTTTCGATGGAATGGGCGATCCGCCCCTTTCTGAACCGCTGGCCGGATCAGGTGCTGGCGCGGATGGAGCTGTGGTGTGATCACGACAGCTATCACGTGCGCCGGCTCACCAGCGAAGGCACCCGCCCGCGGCTGCCCTGGGGGTTGGGCGTGTCACTGGATCTGGAGGCGGCGCTGCCGTTGCTTGATCGGTTGCACGGCGATCCCACCCGCTATGTCACCCGCTCGGTTGCCAATCACCTCAACGATATCTCCAAGAAGGCCCCCGATCTGGTGCTGACCCGGCTGGCGGACTGGCGCGAGGCGGGGCGGCAACGGCCCGAGGAGCTCAGCTGGATGACCGGCCACGCGCTGCGCGGTCTGGTCAAGGCAGGGCACCCGGGCGCCATGGCGGCACTGGGCTATGATCCCGACGCGGCACTTGACGTGGCGCTGAACCTGCCCGCCGAGGCCCGGATCGGCGGCGCGGTCGAGATCGGCGTGACCCTGAGCGGCGCGCCGGATGTGCCGGTGCTGGTCGACTATATCGTGCATTTCCAGCGCCCCGGCGGCAAGACCTCGGCCAAGGTTCACAAGTTGAAACAGGGGCGGCTGAGCGGCGGGCGTCTGCATCTGTCCAAGCTTCACAAGCTGAAGGGAGACGCCAGCACCTTTACCCTGGTGCCCGGACCCCACCGGGTGGAGGTGCAGGTCAATGGGCGGGTACGCGCCGCCGGAAGCTTTGCCCTGCTTGAGTGAGCGGGCAGGGGGCGCTGCCCCCGTCCTGCGGACTCCCCCGGAGTATTTTGGGCGAAATGAAGGGCGATCACGCTTGGTTCAGAGAGGGTGCGGCGCCGTTGTCTATGGTTGCGGTGCGGGTTAGGTCAGGGACGGATGGACAGGAGGGTGTGACATGACTCACGAAGCGGTTCAGAGCTATTATGGAGAGGTGCTGCAAAGCAGCGCCGATTTGCAGACTACTGCCTGTTGTACCCCCGACGCGGTGCCTGCGCATCTGAAGCCGGTGTTGGGCAAGCTGCATGACGAGGTGATGGCGCGCTATTACGGTTGCGGGCTGATCGCGCCGCTGGCGCTGGAGGGCGCGCGCATCCTCGATCTGGGCTGTGGTGCCGGGCGTGATGTCTATGCGCTGTCGGCGCTGGTGGGCGAAAGCGGCGCGGTGGTCGGCGTCGACATGACGCCCGCGCAGCTGGCGGTGGCGCGGTCCCATCAGGCCTATCATGCCGAGGTATTCGGTCACGGCGCGCCCAATACCGCGTTTCACCAGGGCTATATCGAAAAGCTGGACGAGTTGCCGCTGGAGCCCGGCTCGTTCGACATCATCGTGTCGAACTGCGTTTTGAACCTGGCTACCGACAAGGCGGCGGTGCTGCGCGGCGCGCAAAGACTGTTGAAGCCGGGGGGCGAGATGTATTTCTCGGATGTCTATGCCGACCGGCGCATCCCCGAGGCGCTGGCGCGCGATGAGGTGCTTTATGGCGAATGCCTGTCGGGCGCGCTTTATTGGAACGATTTCCTGAGCCTGGCGCGCGGTGCCGGTTTTGGCGATCCGCGCATGGTCGAAAGCCGGTTGCTGACCATCGAGAACCCCGAGCTGGAGCACCGCGTCGGCCCGATCCGCTTTCTGTCGGCGACCTACCGGCTGTTCAACCTTGCCGGGCTGGAGCCTGATTGCGAGGATTACGGACAGGCGGTGATCTACAAGGGTACGGTGCCGCATGCGCCGCATGAGTTCGTGCTGGATGATCATCACGTCATCGAGACCGGCAAGGTGTTTCCGGTTTGCGGCAACACATGGCGGATGCTGGCCGAGACACGGTTTGCGCCGCATTTCCAGTTCGTCGGCGATTTCTCGACCCATTACGGCATCTTTGCCGGATGCGGTGGCGCGTCGCCGTTCAATGGGCTTGAGGCCGCGGCGCCCGCGGTATCCGGTGGCTGCTGCTGACGCGTCCCGCCTTGCGCAGCGGGGGCGGGGTTGTTATCCCCGGACCAACTCCCGACCAAAAGGCTTGGGATAGGCAGCGAGGCCCGGCAGGTGAACGCAGGACAGACCCCTCCGCGACTGGAGATCCGCAATCTGGTGCGCGTCTTTGACGGGCGCCGGGTCGTCGATGACGTGTCGCTGCACATTCGCGCGGGGCAGGTGACCTGTCTGCTGGGCCCGTCGGGTTGCGGCAAGTCCACCACCCTGCGGATGATCGCCGGGGTCGAGATGCAGGACAGCGGCGAGATCTACGTGGACGGCAAGCTGATCTGCGACACCGTGTTCCGTGTCCCGCCAGAGCGGCGCGCGATCGGGCTGATGTTCCAGGATTTCGCGCTGTTTCCCCATCTGAGCGTGGCGGGGAACGTCGCCTTTGGCCTGAAAGGCAGCCGCGAGGAAAAGCGCGCCCGGGTTGAGGAACTGCTGGCGCGGGTATCGCTGAGCGGTCATATCGACAGCTATCCGCATCAGCTTTCGGGCGGTGAACAGCAGCGGGTGGCGTTGGCGCGCGCGCTGGCGCCCCGGCCGCGCATCATGTTGATGGACGAGCCGTTCTCGGGGCTCGACAACCGGTTGCGCGACGGTATCCGCGACGACACGCTGGCGCTGCTCAAGGAAGAGGATGCGGCGGTGCTGCTGGTTACGCATGAGCCGGAAGAGGCGATGCGCATGGCTGACGAGATCGCGCTGATGCGAGGTGGTCGGATCGTGCAGCAGGGCGCGCCATATAACGTCTATACCCGGCCTGCGGACCGGGCGGCGGTTGCCTTCTTCAGCGATATCAACGTTCTGCGGGCAACTGTCACCGGCGCACTGGCGCAGACGCCTTTTGGTCAGTTCCTCGCTCCGGGTATCCCGGACCGCACCGAGGTCGATATCGTGTTCCGGCCGCAGCATGTGAAGCTGGATTTCGACCGGGGTGGCAAAGGACCGCTGCCGACGCCCAGCGACGGCGTCGCCGCGCGCGGGGTGGTCGAACGGGCACGGTTTCTGGGCAGCGAGAGCCTTGTGGAGTTTCGCATGGATTTCGACGGGTCGCTGCTTAAGGCCACGGTGCCCAATGTGTTCATCCCTGAAACAGGGCGGGTGATGTGGCTGACCATCCGGCGCGACCGCTGTTTCGTGTTCCCGGCGGATCGCAAGCGCTGAGCGCGTGCCCGGGGCGGCGACAAAAAATGTCCCATTTTTTGTGCCAGAATTTCTGCGAAATTCTGGGCGTTCGCCGCGAGCTGAACGGGTTTCCTCGTAAGGGGTGTCCATAGCAGGCAGGGCACAGGTGCCGCAGGCGTGCAACAGTCCGTCGGCGCGCGCTTGCCGCGCGGTGGAGGGGCGTCTATCAAGGGCCAAACAGGGCGGGGCGACATGCGCATACTCATCACCAATGACGACGGGATCAACGCGCCGGGGCTGGCGGCGCTGGAGCAGGTGGCCGAGGAGCTGGCGGGGCCAGAGGGCGAGGTCTGGATCGTTGCGCCCGCGTTCGAGCAATCCGGTGTCGGCCATTGCATCAGCTATACCCATCCGATGCTCATCGCGCGCCTGGGCGAGCGCCGCTTTGCCGCCGAAGGCTCTCCCGCCGACTGCGTTCTGGCGGGCCTGCATGACGTGATGAAAGAGGCGTTGCCCGATCTCGTGCTGTCCGGTGTAAACCGGGGCAACAATGCCGCCGAGAACGCGCTCTATTCCGGTACCCTGGGGGGCGCGATGGAGGCGGCGCTGCAGGGCTTGCCCGCCATCGCGCTGTCGCAATTCTTCGGCCCGCGCAACTATGGCCGCACCGACCCTTTCGAGATCGCCCGAAGCCATGGGGCGCAGGTGATACGGCGTATCCTCGACACCTGGCCTGAGGAACGGCCGGATTACCGGCTATTCTACAACGTCAATTTCCCGCCCGTCCCCGCGGCCGAGGTCAAGGGAATCCAAGCCGTGCGCCAGGGCTTTCGCGAGGGTACGCGGTTTTCCGCCGAGCCGCATCTGTCGCCCGCGGGCAAACGGTTCCTTTGGATCAAGGGGGGCGACCAGCAGCAGCGCACCGCGCCGGGCACCGATGCGGCGGCCAATCTTGACGGTTATGTCTCGGTCACGCCGATGCGCGCGGACCTGACCGCCGACGATGCGCTGGAGGCCTTGCAGGCGACCTTATGAGCGGCCCCGATCCCGAAACCAAGATGCAGTTCCTGTTCGCGCTCCGCTCCAAGGGGGTGACGGACAAACGGGTGCTGGCGGCGATGGAAGAGGTGGATCGCGGCCTGTTCGTGCGCGGCCTGTTTTCCGAGCGCGCTTATGAGGATATGCCTCTGCCGATCGCCTGCGGCCAGACCATCAGTCAGCCCTCTGTGGTGGGGCTGATGACGCAGGCGCTGGAGGTCTCGCCGCGCGACAAGGTGCTCGAGGTCGGGACCGGTTCCGGTTATCAGGCTGCGATCCTGGCGAAACTGGCACGGCGGGTCTACACGGTGGATCGTCACGCCCGGTTGGTGCGCGCGGCGCAACTGGTGTTTCAACAGTTGCAACTGGTCAATATCACCACGATGACGGCGGATGGCTCTTTCGGTTTGCCCGACCAGGCACCTTTCGACCGCATCATCGTCACCGCCGCTGCCGAGGATGCGCCCGGCCCGCTCTTGGCGCAGCTCAAGATCGGGGGTATCATGGTTCTGCCCGTGGGGCAGTCGGATACGGTTCAGACCCTGATCCGGGTGCGCCGCACCGAACAGGGCTTTGACTATGAAGAATTGCGCCCGGTCCGGTTCGTGCCTCTGCTCGAAGGTCTGGGCAAGGATGGCTGACGGGGATATCCCGCGCCAATAGAGATTGAACGACGCAAACCCCCGGACCACATGGGGGGCGGCATTGAGGATTGTATGATGAGCGCTTTGTTCCGGACTCTGTCACGCCCGATGATGGGCCTTTCCGCGTTGGCCCTGGTGGCCGCCTGCGAGGCGCCGCTGGATTACGATCTGCGCGGGCAGATCGGGGCGTTCAACACGACTGAAGCCGCCCAGACCGCTCGCACCGCAGCGCGGCCGAAACCGGATGGGCGTGGGGTGATCTCATATCCCAATTACCAGGTGGCGGTGGCCAAGCGCGGCGACACGGTGGCGAGCCTGTCGGATCGTGTCGGCCTGCCGGTGGGCGAAGTCGCGCGGTTCAATGGGCTGGAACCGACCGACGGACTGCGCGAGGGCGAGGTGCTGGCGCTGCCGCGCCGTGTCGCGGAACCTTCGGGCCAGGGCAACAATGTCGATATCGCCAGCCTTGCCGGCAGCGCCATCGACCAGGCCCCCGATACGACCCCGGTCCAGACCACCGCGCTGGAACCGGCCAAGCCCGCGGCCCAGCCCGCGCCGAAACCGGCAGCACCCGAGCCTGTGCGGCACAAGGTCGAGCGTGGCGAGACCGCCTATACGATCTCGCGCCTCTATCAGGTGCCGGTCAAGGCGTTGGGCGAATGGAACGGGTTGGGTCCGGATTTCGCGATCCGCGAGGGCCAGTATCTGTTGATCCCTGTCAAGGATCAGCCAGCCCCGAAATCCAGTGCCAAACCGGCCGCGGCCGCCACCACGACCGCGGCGGTCAGCGCGCCGGGGGCCGGATCGGCCACGCCCACGCCTCCCAGCGCAACCAAGCCGCTTCCCGAGGAAAAGGTGCCCGCCGCCAAGCCGGCGGAACCCGATGTGTCGGTCGGCCAGCCCACCGCCAGCAGCAATGCGCGCCTGGGATTCCCGGTCAAGGGCAAGATCGTGCGGCCCTATTCCAAGGGCAAGAATGACGGGATCGATATCGCCGGCGCGCCTGGCAGCGCGGTCAGCGCCGCCGAGAGCGGCACGGTTGCCGCGATCACCGCAGATGCCGACCAGGTGCCGATCGTGGTGATCCGCCATGCCGACAACCTGCTGACGGTCTATGCCAATGTGGACGGGATCGAAGTCAACAAGGGCGATACCGTCAAACGCGGGCAAAAGATCGCCCGCTTGCGCGACGGCGAGAACGCCTATGTGCATTTCGAGGTGCGCAAGGGCTTCGACAGTTTCGATCCCGAACCCTATCTGAAATGACGGTTACGGGCCCTGCGGCCCGTGCCTCCGGCGGGAGTATTTTCGACCAGAAAGAAGCGGCAGAGAGTCCCGGCCCTTCATTTCGCTGAAAATACTCCGGGGGAGTCCGCAGGACGGGGGCAGCGCCCCCTGCCGCGCTCAGGGCTGGTAGTCGGCCAGGGTCTTGCCCGGCTCGTCGCGGAAGAGTTCGGGCAGGGGGCTGAGCGTTTCGATCAGGTCGATGCGGAACACGCGGAAGCCCGCGCGCAGCTCACACCAGGCGGTGAGCGTCCAGACCCGGCCCCAATACTCCATGTGCAGCGGGCGAATGGTGCGTTCGGTCAGTTCCCCGTCGATCCGGCGATAGACGAGCCGCAGCTTCTGGCGCGCCTTGATCGCGGCGCGGATCGGCGCCATATGCGCCAGCCCGCGGGCGGCATCGGCAAAAGGGTAGACCGCGAATTTCCAGGCATCGGCCTCGGCCACGGTCTGGGTGGGGAGCACCGCGTCGATCTTTTCCGCCAGGCGCTGGGCGGCGGCCTTCAGATCGGGATCGGCGGCCTCGGCCACGATGGCCATGCCGAGGTTCAGCGCCTCCAGTTCCTCGGGCGTCAGGTTCAGCGGCGGCAAGGTGATCTGCTCGCGCACCATGTAACCCACGCCGCGCTCGCCCTCGACCGGAATGCCCGAGGCGACCAGCGTGTCCATGTCGCGATAGATGGTGCGGACAGAAACCTCGAGCCGTGCGGCGATGTCGCGCGCGCGGTGCAGCTTCCCGTCGCGCAGGATCTGGATGATGTCGAACAGGCGGTCGGTGCGGCGCATGGCCTACCCTTCGCGCGGGCCGGGGGCGGTGGTCAAGGCGCAAACGAGCGCCCTGACCCAGGCGTCTACATCTGCCAGAGCACGGTTTCATGCCGCATGGAAACGCTGTCGGGCGCGATTGCACCCATCAGCGCGGCGGCGCAATCGGCGCTTTCAAACGCCTTGGCCGCGGCTGTGGCAGCCGCTGCGTCGGACCAGACGACATAGTCGGTCCAGCGGCCATCGGCGCCCAGGCTGAGCCTGCGATGCTGAAAGCCGGGCAGCCCGCGCACGAAGCGTTCTGTCTCCTGGCTCAGGGTGATGAATTCGGCCTCGGTCACGCCGGGCGCCAGTGCGAAGGTGACGATTTCCGCGGTTTGTTTCATGGTCTGCTTTCCTTGTGTCCATGTTGCGATGGGCTGGATCTATCCCCCTTCAACTGACATAAACCTGTCAGTTGATTGCGGCCGCCCCGGCGTTTTGTCGTTTTTTCGGGTTTTGCGTGGCTTGCCGGACCCTGTCCCGCTTTGCCGCGCCAGATCAGAAGAGTAGACCGGGGCAGAGACATTTGCGCGGGCCGGCAGGCCCCAACGAGATCAAGGAGAGATCACATGCTCAACAATATCGGTCTTCCCGGCCTTCTGCTTATCGCCGTTGTGGTGCTGGTCCTGTTCGGACGCGGCAAGATCAGCTCGCTCATGGGCGAGGTCGGCAAGGGCATCACCGCCTTCAAGAAGGGTGTGAACGACGGCACCAAGGAGCTGGAGGACGACGCGGCCCAGGTGGCCAAGGACGTCACCCCCGAGGCCGACAAGGACAAGGCATAACCGCGCATGTTCGATCTGGGCTGGAGCGAGCTTCTGGTGATCGGCGTCGTGGCGCTGATCGTCGTGGGGCCAAAGGACCTGCCGGTATTGTTCCGCAATATCGGGCGCTGGGTCGGCAAGGCCCGCGGGCTGGCACGTGAATTCAGCCGGGCCATGAACGACGCCGCCGACGAGGCGGGGGTCAAGGATATCTCCAAGGGGCTGAAAGCGGCGACCAACCCGGTCAGCACCGCGATGGACGGGGTGCGCAAGGCGGCCACCGATTTCAAGACCGATCTGGACCCCACCAAATACGACCCTGACAGCGAAACCGGCAAGCTGGCGACCGAGCGGGCCGAGCAGGCAAAGAAGATACAGGCCGCCACCGCGCGCGTCGCTGCCGAGCGGCGTCTGCGCGAGGCCACGGCCGAGCTTGAAAAGGCGCAAGAGGCCGAGGCGGCGTTGAAACCCGGAACCGAGACATGAGCAAGACAGACGAGATCGACGATACCTCTGCGCCGCTGATCGAGCATCTGGCCGAGTTGCGCACCCGGCTGATCCGGGCGGTTCTGGCCTTTATCGTGGGGATCGTGCTGGCCTTTACGGTGGCCGAGCCGATCCTGCAATTCCTGTTGGCCCCGATCGAGGCAACGCTGCGCGACCTGGGCGATCCGTCGCCCACGCTGCAATATACCTCGCCGCAGGAATATCTGTTCACGCTGTTCCGCATTTCGATGGTGTTCGGCTTTGCACTGTCCTTTCCCGTGATCGGCTATCAGCTGTGGCGCTTTGTGGCGCCAGGGCTGTACCGGTCCGAAAAGGGCGCGTTCCTGCCGTTTCTGATCGCCTCGCCCTTCATGTTCCTGCTGGGGGCGTCGTTTGCGCAATTCGTGGTCACGCCGCTGGCGATGCAGTTCTTTCTGGGCTTTGCCGATGTCAGTTCGATCTTTGCCAACCTGCTGACGGGGGGCGGCGGCACGGTGCCCTCGGATGTGGCGGTGGTTCCCGAAACCTCGGAAGGGGTCAAGATCACCTTCTTCGGCAAGGTCAACGAATCTCTTGATATCACGCTGAAATTCATCATGGCCTTCGGTCTCTGCTTTCAGCTGCCCGTTCTGTTGACGCTGATGGGCAAGGCCGGACTGGTCAGCGCCGAGGGGCTGGGCAGCGTGCGCAAATACGCGATGGTTGCGATCCTGACCCTGGCCGCGCTGGTGACCCCGCCCGATGTGGTGACCCAGGTCATCCTGTTCACCGTGGTCTATGGGCTTTACGAGATCTCGATCTTCCTGGTGGCGCGGGTGGAGAAGAAACGCGAGGCTCAGCTGCGCGCCGATGGCTATTATGATGACGAAGAGGAGTTCGACGATCCGCTGATGGCCGAATTCGACCAGGACGCGCGCGAAGAGGATGCGCGCAAGTAGGTCTCTTCGTTTACCGCGACTGACGAAACCGATGAAAAGGCGCGCCTGTGACGGCGCGCCTTTTCAGTTCCCAACCGGCGCGGTCGCGCCCTCCGGATGTTGGGGCGCCGGCAGTTTTCCTGTCAGCCACCAGGTCTCGACCAACCCGACGCCGTCAATATTCACCCGCCCGCGCGATTCGAACCCGTAACTGTCTGCCAGCATGTCCCGCACCGGCCCGGTGGCCTGTATGCGCCCTGGCTCTCCATGGCTTTCCATGCGGCTGGCGATATTCACCGTTTCGCCCCAGACGTCATAGAACAGCTTTTGATGGCCAATCACGCCCGCAACAGCCGGACCCGCGTGCAGGCCGATGCGGATATCGATCCCATCGGCAAAGGAACGGGCGACCTCAAGCATGTCGAGCGCCATGTCGGCAACCCGGTGAGCAGGGTCGTCACAGGCGACCGGCAGGCCAGCGGCTACCATGTAGGAATCGCCAATGGTCTTGATCTTTTCCAGCCCGTGTCGTTCGGCCAGGCTGTCGAATTCCGAGAAGATGCCATTGAGGAAGTTGACGATCTGCTCGGGAGTCATGCGGGCCGCGCGTGGAGTGAAGGCGACAAGATCGGCGAACAGGATCGCCACCAGCGGCAGTTTGTCGGCGATCGTCGTGCCGGGATCCTGTTTCAGCCGCGCGGCGATCTGCGCCGGAAGCAGATTGCCCAGCAGCCTTTCCGAGCGCGCGTGCTCGGTCGCCAGTTCGGCCCGTTGCGCCTCGACCTTGGCATAAAGGTCGCCCAGACGTTCGCTGGTGGCATTCACGTTGCGGGCCAGTTCTCCCAGTTCGTCGCGATTGGCAACCGTGACCCGGGTCTCGAAATTTCCGCCTGCTATGGCCCGCAGCGTGCCGCCGATCCGCCGGACGGGCCAGACCATCGAGCCTGAGATCGCATAGCCTAACAGGACGGCGGCTCCGATCGCGGCCAGGGCCGAGGCAATGACCATTTCGCGTGAGGATTCATAGGCAAGCGCCGTGGTTCGTGCGGTTTCGGCCATTTCCGCCTCGATCTCCTGAACCTTGGAATAGGCGCCCCGTTGCATGCGCAGCGCGATGGGCATGAACTCCTGCCGGGCAACTTCGCCTGCGGCCTTGTAATCCTTGCCTTCACGCAATGCGCCCGCACGCCGGGCGATTGCTTGCAAGCGCTTTGCATCTGAACGCAGGCCTGAAACCTCCCGATTGTCGGGCATCCCCGATCGACCGAATGTGCGAAGCCCCTGACCCGTGTGAAGCACGAGATTGTTGGTCCCCTCGATGAGCAGAAATGAGGTGTTGAGAAAGAAACCGCTCGCCCTTTGACGCTGCACGTCGTTGGGGTCGATGGCCATTGCCGTGGCCAGGGTAACCAGATCGCTCAGATAGACATACTGATCGTTGAAAAAGGCGATGCGGTCCTGATCGTATAACAGCTTCTCCGTTCGGGCATTGGCCTGTCGCAGCGTCTCAAGCCCGACCCCTGCCAATCCGGCCAGCAGCAAGGTTACCCCCAGAAACGCCGCCAGCAGCTTTGACCGGATCGAGAGGGACAAGCCGGCGATTGCCCGCACAAGGAAGTTCGGCCGGGCGCCCGTCTTGTCCGGGTCGTGATGCGGCGATTGCGGCAAATCCCTTCCCCCAAAAGGTCATGACCTGCCCAGCTAAGCACAGGTGGCGGATCCAGACAAACCTCGTGCGCCTGTGCCCCGGCAGGTCTGGGTGGCGCTTCGTCCTTTGTCAGAACCTGCGAACCGCGCGATCAGGCTCTTGCCGCGCGGTCGTGAACATGGTTTCTGTGCCCGACCGCAGGGAGGAGAGACATGGACACCGACGCGCTCAACCGCATTGCCGAAGCCCTCGAACGGATGGCGCCGGTGCCCTTGCGCGCGCCCGATTTCACCTGCGCGCCCGCCTTTGTCTGGCATGTCTCCCCTGACCGGCTGGAGCCTGTGGCCCGCGTCAACAGGGTCGATCTCGATCTTCTTGTGGGCATCAACCGTTCGCGCGATACGCTGCTTGACAATACCCGCCGGTTTGCGGCTGGCCATGCGGCCAACAACGCCTTGCTCTGGGGTGCGCGCGGCATGGGGAAATCGAGCCTGGTCAAGGCAGTGCATGGCAGTCTTCAATCTGATTTCCCAGAGCTGAAACTGGTCGAACTGCAACGCGAGGACCTGCCTTCGGTCGCGCGGCTGCTCAACCACCTGCGGGCCGCGCCGCAACGTTTCATCCTGTTCTGCGACGATCTCAGCTTCAGCCATGATGATCAGCATTACAAATCGCTCAAGGCGGTGCTGGATGGCGGCATCGAGGGTCGACCCGAAAACGTGGTCTTCTACGCCACCTCGAACCGGCGCCACCTGATGCCGCGCGACATGATCGAGAACGAGCGTTCCAGCGCCATCAACCCCTCCGAGGCCGTCGAGGAAAAGGTCTCTCTCAGCGACCGCTTCGGTCTCTGGCTGGGGTTCCATCCCTGCGATCAGGATGAATACCTGGCGATGATCGACCGATACTGCGCCGCCTATGGGGTAAAGGTCGCCCCCGATACCCTGCGCGCCGAAGCCATCGAATGGCAGGCGACCCGCGGCGCCCGCTCGGGCCGGGTGGCGTGGCAGTTCTTCACCGATCTCGCGGGCCGTCAGGGCATTGCGCTGCGCTGATCCCTTTCATTCCGCCGCAAATACTCCCGCCGGAGGCGGACCCGTCCGCGCGGCTCAGAGCAACGCCACGATCCGCGCTGCCTCGTCCGCACACGGGGTCAGCGCCGCGCGGTCCTCGCCCGGATGGAACCGGGCGCGCAGCGCGGTCGCCATCGGCGCCGGTTCCACGATGGTGACGCGCGGACCGGTGCGTTCGGTCTCTGCCGCCCAGCTTCGGGCCAGCGACATCTGCGCCGCCTTGCTGGCGCCATAAGCGCCATAGAACTTGGCACCGGCCTTGGGGTCGTCAAAGAACACCGCCTGTCCGGCCTCGCCCAGCAGCGGTGCCACATAGGGGATCAGGACCGAGGTCGCGGTGGCGTTCACCGCAATGGATTTGGTCCAGTCCTTGGGGTCGACGAAGACTGCCGGGCTCAGGGGCGCTGCGTGAATCGCGGTGTGCAGCCACAGGTCGAGCCGCCCCCAACGGTCGTGGATGCCACGGCAGAGCGTTGCCATGGCGGCCGGATCGGTGATGTCCATCGGTGCCAGCGTGGCGCTGCCACCGCGCGCCTTGATCCGGTCATCGAGTTCCTCCAGCGCGCCCGAGGTACGGGCGACCGCAACGATGTGGTGGGTGGGGGCCAGGGCCTCGGCCAGGGCAGCGCCCAGCCCGCGCGAGGCACCGGTGATCAGGGCCAGTTTGGTCTCTTGTGTCATGGCTGCGGTTTGACGGTGGCAGGCGGTCGCGTCAAGGGGGGATCAGCCGCCGGCGATATCGACCCGCCGGGTCCGGCCACCATGCCGCAACACCACACCCTCGGCGTCGATGCCAAGCACCTCGCCCGCGCGTGTGCGGTCACCGGGAGAGACCTCCTCGATCTTGCCTCCCGGCAGCCGCACCAATGCACGCAGATGGCCCGAAGCACCGAACACGCCCAGCACGGTCAGGGTGTTCGCACGTATTTTCGCCGCCTGGGTGGCGGCCTCTTCGACGATTCCGTTTGCCATGATGTCTTGTGTCCGTTTGTCCTTCGGCGCGCTCTATCAGGGGACCGCCCTGGGCGAAAGCCGCCAAGCCACGGCCCGGCAGTATCCCGCCGGTGCGGTGGCCAAGAAAATTCGCCGAATTTTCTTGGGCCGTTGCGCCCAGCTTATTCGGCGGCTTTCAGGGAGAAACCCTTTTCGATCATGTCCGAGGGCCGCACCGGGTATTCGCCCGAGAAACAGGCATCGCAATATTGCGGGCAGGCGCTGTCACGGCCATTTGTCTCGCCCACGGCGCGATAAAGCCCGTTGAGCGAAATGAATTTAAGGCTGTCCACCCCCAGATGGGTGCGCATCTCGTCCTCGGTCATGGTGGCGGCCAGCAGTTTCTCGCGCTCGGGCGTGTCGACGCCATAGAAACAGGGCCAGGCGGTGGGCGGGCTGGCGATGCGGAAATGCACCTCCTTGGCACCGGCATCCAGGATCATGTCCTTGATCTTGCGGCTGGTGGTGCCGCGCACCACCGAATCGTCGACCAGGATCACCCGCTTGCCGCGGATCAGAGCCCGGTTCACGTTCAGCTTCAGCCGCACGCCCATGTTGCGGATCTGCTCGGTGGGCTCGATGAAGGTGCGGCCCATATACTGGTTGCGGATGATCCCCATCGCATAGGGAATGCCGCTTTCCAGCGAAAAGCCGATCGCCGCCGGGGTGCCGCTGTCGGGCACCGGGCAGACCAGATCGGCCTCGACCGGGCTTTCCTTGGCCAGTTCGCGGCCGATCGCCTCGCGCGTTTCATAGACGCTGCGCCCGCCCAGGATCGAATCGGGGCGCGAGAAATAGACATGTTCGAAGATGCAGAACTTGGACGGCTGCGGGCGGAAGGGGAAATGGCTTTCGACGCCGCCGTCGGTGATCACCACCATCTCGCCCGGTTCGATCTCGCGGATGAACTCGGCGCCGATGATATCCAGCGCACAGGTTTCCGAGCTGAGACACCAGCCTTCGCCGATCCGGCCCAGCACGAGCGGCCGCACGCCCAGCGGGTCACGGACGCCGATGAGCTTGGTCCGGGTCATCGCCACCACCGAAAACGCGCCCTCGACCCGGCGCAGCGCATCCTCCATCCGCTCGGGGATGTTGCGCTGCAACGAGCGGGCCATCAGGTGGATGATGCATTCGCTGTCCGACGAGGACTGAAAGATCGAGCCACGCTCGATCAGTTCGCGCCGCAGCGCGTTGGCATTGGTGATGTTGCCGTTATGGGCAATCGCCGCGCCGCCCATGGCAAACTCGCCGAAAAAGGGCTGCACGTCGCGGATCTGGGTCTGTCCCTTGGAGCCGGCGGTGGAGTAGCGCACATGGCCGATGCCCAGCGGGCCGGGCAGGGTCTCCATCACTGATTGCGAGGTGAAGTTGTCGCGGACATAGCCAAAGCGGCGGGCCGAGTTGAACCCCTGTTCAGGGTCATGGGTGACGATACCGCCCGCCTCTTGCCCCCGGTGTTGCAGCGCATGCAGGCCGAGCGCCACGAAACTGGCGGCGTCCTGAACGCCGATCACCCCGAATATTCCGCATTCCTCGCGCAGCTTGTCGTCGTCAAAGGGGTGGGCAATGGGAAAGCGCGGGGCGGGCATCTGCGGGCTTTGCACGGGGGCAGCTCCGATTCCGTTTCAGGTCAGGCCCCACATACTGCCTCTGGCCCCGGCTGTCACGAAAGGATCATAAATTCTTTCGTGACAGCCGGGGCAAAACGGGTGCTTGCCCTTTCTGATCACGCCGCCAGGTCGGGGGCCAGATTGCCACCGCTGCGCAGCATCAGCAGGGCGCGGGTCTGACCATAGTCGAGGCGATGGAAATGGCGGGCGGGAGTCTCGCCGGTCATCAGGATGCGGGCCCCGGTCTGGGCCCAGACAACCTCTTCCTCGGCAAAGCGCAGAGCATGGGCGGGCAGCGGCGCGGCAGGTCGCTTGTGAATGCCCGCGAACCCGGCCAGCGCCGCCACCGGGGCCAGCACGGTGGGCAGGCCGAACAGGCGGCGGCAGTCGGGACCGTTCAGGGCCAGGAAATGCCCCTCGGGCAACAGCAGGTCCGAGCAGGTGCCCAGCGTGCCGCCGGGAATACACCAGAGCGGCACGGGCGCGGCAGTCACCGCATTGGCTGCGGTGACCTTGCAGAACCCGCCGTCGATGGTGGCCACAAGGTCACCGGCGCGAATATCCTCGATTGCGGACCAGCCGGTTTCGGTTTCCAGCAGGGTTCCGGCAGGCAGGCCGGGATCCGCGGGCGTCAGGGCAGGGGTTACGGCGGCAAAGCGGGCAAAGGCAGTATCATGAGAGAGCAGCATCGGGGGTCCTCCTGTCGCTGACGTCTGTTCTGGACTGCCGCCAGAATGGGGTCCGAATTCCGCCGAATTTTCGACACGATTAAGGCCAAATCCGAGAACCGTTGCCAGCGCCGGAACAGTCATGCCCCAACTGCGGGATTCCCCCAAGCCCGAGAACGTGGGGTAAGGTCCTGTTAACCAAGAGAAAGCCCGCGCGGCGGGGCCGGGCGGGCTTTCGAATGCGATTCGTGGCGGCCGCGCGGTTACTGGGCGCAGGTGCCGACTAGCCCCTCGTATTGCTGGGTAACCCAGCCCAGCGCGGCCTCGGGGTTCTGTTGCTCGATCTTGCCGGTCATGCGGGCAAAGACCTGGGCCGAGCGGCTTTCATCGACGATGGTGAAATTCTGCCCGGTCATCACCGTGTCGTAGACAAAGAAGGCAATCGCCACCAGCAGCACACCGCGCGCCACGCCAAAGATGAAGCCCAGCCCCTGGTCCAGCCCGCCCAGGGCGGAACGCTGTACCAGCGAAGAGAACAGCGGCGTGAAGAAGCTGACCACCACCAGCGCCAGCGCGAAGACGGCGGCAAAGGCGGCAATCACGGACAATTCGCAACTGTCGGTCAGGAACTCGCCCACCACCGGCAATTCGCGGATAAGCGGCATCGCCTTGGGCGCAAAGAGAAAGGCAAGTACCGCAGCCGCGATCCAGCCGGCGATGGCCATGGCCTCGCGCACGAAGCCGCGCGCATAGGCCAACAGCGCCGAAAGCACGATGATCAGGGCAACGACCCCGTCGATGATGGTGAAACCTTCCATGGCCCTCGCCTGTCCGTTCCTTGCTGCCCTTTGGGGGCGGTGTTATCCGGCTCCGAAGAACTCGCCGACAAAGCCGACCAGATCGGTGGGGCGGGTCATCGCCAGCCCCTCAAGGGTACCGGTCTTGCCGCCCGCCGGAGCGATGGCTGAGGTGAAACCAAGTTTTTGCGCTTCTTTCAACCTGTTTTCCGTCTGGCTTGCGGGTCGAAGCGCGCCCGAGAGGGAAATTTCGCCGAAAATCACCGTATCGGCGGGCAGCGCCCGGTCTTCGCGCGCGCTGAGAAGCGCGGCGGCCACCGCCAGATCGGCGGCGGGTTCCGAGATCTTGAGCCCGCCCGCCACGTTCAGATAGACATCGAGCCCGGCAAAGGGGATGCCGCAGCGCGCCTCGAGCACGGCGAGGATCATCGCCAGCCGCCCGCCATCCCAGCCCACCACGGTGCGGCGTGGCTGGCTGTGGGGCGAGGGGGCGACAAGGGCCTGCAACTCGACCAGAACGGGGCGGGTACCCTCGATCCCGGCAAAGACCACCGAACCGGGGCTGGGGGCGCCGCGCTCGCTGAGGAAAAGGGCCGAGGGGTTGGTGACCTCAGAGAGCCCCGCGCCGGTCATCTCGAAGACGCCGATTTCGTCCGCCGCGCCGAACCGGTTCTTGACGCTGCGCAGGATGCGGAACTGATGGCCGCGCTCACCCTCGAAATACAGCACGGTGTCGACCATGTGTTCGACGACGCGCGGGCCGGCGATCTGACCCTCCTTTGTGACATGGCCGACCATGATCACCGAAATGCCGGTGCGCTTGGCAAAGGTCGTCAGCTCATGGGCCGAGGCGCGCACCTGGGACACGCTGCCCGGCGCGCTGTCTACATTGTCGGCCCACATGGTCTGGATCGAATCGATGATCACAAGGCCCGGTTTCTCGGCCTCGAGCGTGGTGAGGATGTCGCGCAGGTTGGTCTCGGCGGCCAGTTGCACCGGCGCATCCGCCAACCCCAGACGACGGGCGCGCATGCGCACCTGGGCGCTGGCCTCTTCGCCCGAGACATAGAGGGTTTTCAGACCCTTGCGGGCAAAAGCGGCTACCGCCTGCAACAAAAGCGTGGATTTGCCGATGCCCGGATCGCCACCCACCAGGATCGCCGAGGCGGGCACCAGCCCGCCGCCCAGCACCCGGTCCAGCTCGTCTATCCCCGACAGCGCGCGGGGCGGCGGGGTCTCTTCCGAGGCGAGATCGGTAAGCGTGACGGCCCGGCCCCGCCTGGCGCCGAGTGATGTCTTGGCCGGACCCACCGACAGGCCCGCATCCTGGGAGATGGTGTTCCATTCGCCGCAGCCTTCGCAGCGACCCGACCATTTGGTGAAGGACGCTCCGCAGGCGGAGCAGGAGAAAGAGGGTTTTGCCATACGCGCTTAGTGCCCTGTCTTTGGCGACACCTCAAGAGCGGAGCGCTCCCGCCCCCCTCGGGCGCCCCTGGCGGGACGCCTGCGGGCGTTGGGCCGGGCGCCGCTGTCGCGGCGGTTTCTTGCGAGGCTCTGCCTCGCGCTCCGGGATATTTGGGGCAAGAGGAAGGGGTCAGGGTGCCTTTTGCCGCTGGCGGTCGGTCAACAGGCTCAACGTGATCGAGGCGAGGATGCAGGCGGTGAAGAGATAGAGGCCCCAGGCGACCTCGATGGTGGCATAGGAGATGCCCTTGGCCAGGGTGATATAGAGCGCGATCAGGAAGATATCGGCCATGGCGAGCTTGCCCAGAATATGCAGGGCGGGCTGTGCCCGAGGATCGAGCAGATCCCACTGGATCAGGGCGGTGCCGATGGTTTTCACGTAGGGGGCGAAGAGGGCGAATGCGGTGACGATCAGCGCCAGCGCCACGTCCGAGGCCCAGAGGCTTTGCAGCCCGGTGATCACGCTGATCTCGCTCAGGCCAAAGATCGGCAGCAGGCCCGCGCGCATCAGCGGCGCGAACCAGGCGATGGGATAGAGGATCAGCAGCGACAGGGTGGCGAGGCGGAGGGTCATCGGGTTGTCTCGTTGTTTGCGATGACCGACCTAATCAGCCGTCCGTATCGCCACAAGCCTTGGGTGGGTTTATACCTGCCATGATGAACGGGGAAAATGGGAGGTGGACATGTCAGATTTTGTGTCGTTCCGGTCGGTGGTCGATCCATCGGATTGCGATTTTCTGGGACATATGAATGTCTCGCGCTATTTCGGGGCCTGTTCGGATGCGGTTTTTGCGGCCCAGTCCGAAATGGGGCTGACCGCCGACGACATGCGCAGCGGCCGGCGCCTGTCCTTTGCTGTGGTCCATGCCGAGAGCGATTTCCTGGCCGAACTTTCCGCCGGCGATGCCATCTACATGCGCACCAGCGTGGCGGAGTTCGGCGGCAAGTCGCTGACCTTTCGGCACCGGCTGTTCCGGGCGGCGGATGACAAGGAGGCGTTCCACACGCTGTTCAAATGCGTGTTGCTCAACCTCGAGACCCGGCGGGCCGAAACACTGCCCGAGGCGGTGCGCGCCAAGGCCGTTGCATGGGCGGAAGAGGGGTTTGGCGGGATGCCGGGGGTCTAGGCGGCCGATCGGATGACCGGGTCAGCGCACCGCCTCGATCGGCCCTTCCGCACGGCCATGGATGAACTGATCCAGATAGGGGTCGCCGCTGTCGTCCATCTGCGCCACCGGGCCGGTCCACTGGATCACGCCGCCATGCAGCATGGCCACGTTGTCGGCAATGGCGCGCACGCTGGTCATGTCATGGGTGATGGTCATAGCGGTGGCACCCATCTCGGTCACGATCTCGCGGATCAGTTCGTTGATCACGCCCGCCATGATCGGGTCGAGGCCCGTGGTGGGCTCGTCAAAGAAGATGATCTCGGGCTCGGCGGCGATGGCGCGCGCAAGGCCTACGCGTTTCTGCATGCCGCCGGAGAGTTCGGCCGGAAAGCGGTCGGCCACGTCGGGTTTCAGCCCGACGCGGCGCAGCTTCTCGATGGCGATCTCTCGGGCCTCGGCCTGGGGGCGCTTCAGCGACCCGCGCAGCAGGCGAAAGGCGACGTTCTGCCAGACCGGCAGCGAGTCGAACAGCGCGCCGCCCTGGAACAGCATCCCGAACCGGGCCAGGAACGCATCGCGGTCGCTGGTATCGGCGGCATCCTTGCCATCGACATATATCTTGCCCCCGTCGGGCTTGATCAGCCCCAGCACGCATTTCAGCGCCACCGACTTGCCGGTGCCCGAGCCGCCGATGATCACCATCGAGGTGCCGCGCGGCACATGCAGGTTCATCCCCTGCAACACGCGATTGGGGCCAAAGGCCTTGTGGACATTCTCCATCCGGATCATATCGAGAAGAACACCCCCGTGAGAACAAAGTTGGCCGCCAGGATCAGCACGGCGGCCGCCTCGACCGAGCCCTTGGTGGCGCGACCCACGCCCTGGGCGCCGCGGCCTGAATTCATGCCGTAATAGCAGCCCATGACCGCCGCGATGACGCCGAACACCGCCCCCTTGACCAGCGACGAGACCACGTCGCGGGTTTCCAGGAAATCGACGGTGTTTTGCAGATAGGCGGCGGCGTTGAAGCCGAGATTCTGCACCGCCACCGTATAGCCGCCCATGATGCCGATGATATCGCCGATACCCACCAGCAGCGGGACCGTGATCAGCGCCGCCAGCACCCGCGGCGCGGTCAGGTATTTCATCGGATGGGTCGAGAGTGTCACCAGCGCGTCGATCTGCTCGGTCACCTTCATCGTGGCGATCTCGGCCGCGATCGAGGAGGTGACGCGGGCCGCGATCATCAGCCCCACCAGCACCGGACCCAGTTCGCGCACCATGCCGATGGCGACGATCTGCGGCACCACGGCCTCGGCGTTGAACCGGGCGCCACCGGCATAGATCTGCAAGGCCAGTGCGCCGCCGGTAAAGATGGCGGTCAGACCCACAACCGGCAGCGACAGCCAGCCGATATTCAGCAGCGCAACCGCCAGTTCACGCGGGTAATAGGGCGGGCGCAGGATATGGCTGACCGCGTCGAGCGCAAACAGCGTCACCCGGCCAAAGCTGGCCAGAACAGACAGGACCAGCCGGCCCAGCCGCGCCAGAAGTGCAAGCGGGCTCATTCCGCGAGGCTCTGCGGCAACAGGTCGGGGCGGCGCTGCAACTTGTCACGGATCGATTCGACAGCGCGTTCGGCGCTGGCCGAGCGGCTGACATAGCTGCGGCGATATCGCCGGCCCATCGAAGTCAGGATCTCATAGCCGATGGTGCCGGCGGCCTCGGCCAGATCATCAACGGTCTGAAGCCGGTTGAGCAGTTGCAGGCTGGCGGGTTCGTGGTCCAGTGCGCTGACATCGACAGTGATCAGATCCATCGAGATCCGGCCCACCACCGGGCAGGCGATCTTGCCAGCATAGAGCGAGATGCCACGTCCCATCGCGCGGTGCAGCCCGTCCGCATAGCCCGCCGCCACCGTGGCGATACGGCTGGCGCGCGGGGCGGTCCAGCTGTTGCCATAGCCCACCGTTTCGCCCTGGGCCACGTCGCGCACCTGGATCACCGGCAGGTCGAGGGTGACGACCGCCTTGGCCTCGTCGAACGGTTCGCCCCCATAGAGGCCGACGCCGGGGCGGCAGAGGTCAAAGTGATAATCCGGCCCCAGCAGGATACCACCCGTGGCCGCCAGTGAGCGCGGAACTTTAATTCCGTCCGTCATCTCTTTGAAAACGCGCAATTGCTCGCGGTTCATATCATGGTCTGGCTCATCGGCGCAGGCCAGGTGCGACATGATCAGAACCGGGTTCTGGCGCAGCGCGATCTCGCGCAGCTGAGCCCAGTCTTCGGGTTCCAGCCCCAGCCGGTTCATTCCGGTGTCAAGCTGGATGCCAAAGCGGTGGCCCGGCAACTGCTCCACATGGCGGAGCATCTGATCGACCGAGTTGATCATCGGGGTCAGCCGGTTGGCGCGCAGGATGCCCGCGTCGCCCTCCATATGGCCCGAGAAGACACCGATCATCGGCTCGGGGCCGACCGCCTTGCGCACCGCGGCGCCTTCCTCGGCGGCGGCGACAAAGAACTTGCGGGCCCCGGCACGGGCCAGGCGAGCGGCGACACGGCCAGACCCAAGGCCATAGCCATCGGCCTTGACCACGGCAGCGGTCTCGGTGGCGGTGCGGGCATCCAGCGCCCGCCAGTTGTCGGCAAGCGCGTCGAGGTCGATGGTCAGATGTGCGGTACTCATGCCCCGTTCATGCCATGGGGGACGCGGGGGTCAAGGGGAATTGGCGGTTGCGCACGCGGGTTTGTGGGCGTCATAGGCGGCTTCAAGCTCGGATCTGAGGAAATCGCCAAAAACCAGCGGCGGAAATTTCGGCGCGCCGGTTCCCGGAAGCGGTTCAATCACCGTATTCACATGCGGATCGTAGAAGAACGGGCAACTGAACCGTTCGTGTCCCGAACGGTTGATCACCCGGTGCGGGGTTGATTTGAGCCGTCCGTTCGACATCCGGTGCAGCATGTCACCCACATTGACCACCAGCGCGCCGGGGCGATGGGGTACGTCGACCCACTGGCCCGCCGGGGTGCGCACCTGAAGCCCGCCGACACTGTCCTGCGCCAGCAGGGTGAGGCAGCCGAAATCGGTATGAGGAGCAGAGCCGTAGAGGTCGTCCGGGCTGGCCGGGGGCTGCGGTGGGTAATGCAGCAGGCGCAGCCAGACGGTCGGGCGATCAAAGGCCGACAGAATGGACAGGTCAGTGACACCGGCGGCTGCAAGCGCGATGGTCGTCAAGCGGCGACCAAGCGCGCTCATCGCTGCGCTGTAGCGTTCCAGGACATCGCGGAACCCGTCCAGGTCCGGCCAGCGGTTCGGCCCCGACAGATACTCCTCCGGGATCGCCACCGGGTCCTCTCGCATCATCATGAAACTGGCCGACTGGTTCGGCTTGGTCACGGTGGCAAGGGTCGAGTTCACGTCGGTCGAACTGTTGATCGGGATATAGCCGCGATGGCTGCGGTCGACCGCGATGGCCATCTTCTGCTCAAGCGGCAAGGCATGAAACCGGCGCGCGGCCTCGAACAGCGCTTCGGTCAGGGCGGGGTCGATGCCGTGACCGGTGATATACCCGAAACCTGTGGTGCCATAAGCCGCAAGGAAATCCGCGGCGCTCTCTGTGTCGGGACGATCACCCAGATGGATGACGGGAATCTCGGTGAATTCGGTCATGTCCTTCTCGCGTTGCGGGTCCGGAAAACAGGTAGGTCGCAGGTTCTGTCCGTTTCGATTTGTCGACTTGCCGACCCTCTCGCGGAGCACACCATGGATCGGGCGGAAAAAATGCTTGGCTGGTGTGCCACAAGCCCTTGGTTTTGCGTCCCTTCTCCAGGTATTTGCTGGTGGCGCGGCACGGGGTCCCGATACCCGTGGACGCTCCCTCAGTATTCCGCGATGTCGCCGCCCTGCTGCCAGGGCTTCACGAGGTTTCCAAAGCGGGTGAACTGCGCCTCGAAGCTCAGTTCGACCGTGCCGATGGGGCCATGACGCTGCTTGCCCACGATCACCTCGGCCTTGCCGTGCAACCGTTCCATCGCGGCTTTCCATTCCTCCATCCGGTCCAGTTCGTGATCGCCCGGCTTTTCGCGTTCCTTGTAATATTCCTCGCGGAACACGAACATCACCACGTCGGCATCCTGCTCGATCGAGCCCGATTCCCGCAGGTCGCTCAGTTGCGGCCGCTTGTCGTCGCGGTTCTCTACCTGGCGGGACAGCTGGGACAGCGCGATGACCGGAATGTTCAGTTCCTTGGCGATGGCCTTCATCCCCATCGAGATCTCGGCGATCTCGTTCACCCGGTTGTCAGCCATCCCCCGGCACAGCTGGAGATAGTCGATCACCAACAGGTCCAGCCCATGGGTCCGCTTCAGCCGCCGCGCGCGGGCGGCCAGCTGGCTGATCGGCAGGGCGGGCGTGTCGTCGATGAACAGCGGACACGCCTCCAGATCCTTGGCGGCGTTAACGAAGCGTCGGAACTCGTCCTCGGTCATGTCGCCCTGGCGGATCTTGTGGCTGGAGATTTCCGAAGCCTCGGCCAGAACCCGGCCCGCCAGCTGCTCGGCGCTCATTTCCAGGCTGAAGAAGCCCACCACGCCGCCATCCACCGCGCCCTCGGTGCCGTCATGGCGCTGGCCACGCTTATAGGCCTTGGCCACGTTGAACGCGATGTTGGTCGCCAGCGAGGTTTTCCCCATCGACGGACGCCCGGCCAGGATGATCAGGTCGGATGGGTGCAACCCGCCCAGCTGCTTGTCCAGATCGACCAGCCCGGTCGAGATGCCAGCCATGCCGCCGCCGCGCTGATAAGCCTGGTTGGTGACATTGACTGCCTCGGTTACCGCCTTGAGAAAGCTCTTGAATCCGCTGTCGGTCTGGCCCTGTTCCGAGAGTTTGTAAAGCTTCTGTTCGGCCTCGACGATCTGCTCCTTGGGCTCGCTGGCCACATCGACGCGCGCCGCCTTGTCCGAGATGTCACGACCCAGCCGGATCAGTTCGCGCCGGATCGCGAGGTCATAGATCATCTGCGCATAGTCGCGCACGGCAAAGGCGCTGATCGAGGCGCCGGCGAGATTGACCAGATAGGCCGCACCGCCCAGTTCCGCCAGCCCCGCATCCTCGGCCATGAAGGATTTCAGCGTCACCGGCGAGGCCAGAGCGTTCTTGGCAATCCGCGCGGCGGCCACTTCCCAGATGCGGGCATGCACCGGGTCATAGAAATGTTCGGGTCCGATGATTTGGGCGACCCGGTCATAAAGGTCGTTATTGGTCAGTATGGCGCCCAAGAGCTGCTGTTCGGCCTCGACCGAATGCGGCATGGTGTCCGGGTTTTGGACTTCGGCAGTTGCCTGTCCGATTGTGGTGATCTCGTTCATGTCTGCTCTACCGCCTCTTGGGTCAGAGGTCATAGCCGAGCGTCGCGAGTCGGCCAAGTTGTATGTTTTCTGGGGATATGCTGTGCATATCTCCGCACCCCCCGTATCTTGAAGGACCAGCAGGGGGTGCGTCAATATCTGGTGTCAAAATGGCGCTGTTCGGCCAAGAGCCGCCCGGGTGCCGTCGCGTCGGGTGTCAGCGTTTGTTGGCGGCCTGCCAGGCGCGCGGATCCTTCAGGAAGGTCTCAACCCCGCTCAGCGTGACCTCGTCAAAGGCCTTCTGCGCGCGGGCCTCGGCCAGCACATCCCACCAGGTGCAGAGGTAATGCAGCGCAACCCCGTGATCGCCCAGCGTCTTTTCCGTCTCGGGGAAGATGTCGTAGTAAAAGATCACCGCCGTATGGCCGCAGCTGGCCCCGGTCTCGCGGATCGCATCGACGAACGAGAGCTTGGAGCCGCCATCGGTGGTCAGATCCTCGACCAGCAGAACCCGCTGGCCCTCGCTCATCGCGCCCTCGATGCGGGCGTTGCGGCCATAACCTTTCGGTTTCTTCCTCACATAGGTCATCGGCAGCGCCATCCGCTCGGCCACCAGCGCGGCAAAGGGGATGCCCGCCGTCTCTCCTCCGGCGATGTTGTCGAAGGCCTCGAACCCTGCGTCGCGCATCACGGTGACGGTCAGGAAATCCATCAGAGTCGCGCGGATGCGCGGAAACGAGATCAGCTTGCGGCAGTCGATATAGCTGGGCGAGGGCAGGCCCGAGGCCAGGATATAAGGCTCCTCGGTGTTGAAATTCACCGCGCCGATTTCCAGCAGCATACGGGCAGTCAGGCAGGCGATTTCTTCGCGGGTCGGGTAAGAGGCAGGGATCATTGTCAGGTTCCGTTTTTCAAGGGCGGGACCAGAATTTTAAGTAAAATTCTGGGGCAAATTCTTCGATGAAGAATTTGCTACCCCGTCACCCGCCAGTGCAGCGGCACGCCCGGATCGAACACGGTGACGGTGTGGTCCCCGGCGGGCAGGGTCTTGGGGATAGTGAGCGGGTCATGCTTGCTGAGCGTGATCGTGTCGGTATTGACGGGCAGGCCATAAAAGGCGGGGCCATGCAGAGAGGTGAAGCCTTCCAGCTTGTCCAACGCACCCGCCTCTTCGAACACATGCGCCAGGCAGGAGAGCGCGATGGGCGCGGTGAAGCAACCCGCGGCACAGCATTCTGCCTCTTTGGCTTGGGTCGGATGGGGCGCGCTGTCAGTGCCGAGGAAATAGCGCGCATCTCCCGACGTGGCGGCGGCGACCAGCGCCTCGCGGTGTTGGCGGCGCTTGAGGATCGGCAGGCAGTAGTAATGCGGGCGCATGCCGCCCACCAGCATGTCGTTGCGGTCGAACATGAGGTGCTGGACCGTGATTGTCGCCCCCAGGCCCTCGGGGTTGGCCGCCACGTAATCGGCACCGTCCTTTGTGGTGATATGCTCCATGATCACGCGCAGTCCCGGCGTCGTGCGGCGGATCGGGTCCAGCACCCGGTCGATGAACACCGCCTCGCGGTCGAAGATGTCGATCTCGCGATCCGTGACCTCGCCATGCACGCAGAGCGGGCAGCCGATTTCGGCCATGCGTTCAAGCACCGGGCGTACCTTGTCAAAGTCCTTCACGCCGCTCGCGGAATTGGTGGTGGCGCCCGCAGGGTAAAGCTTCACCGAGGTGATCAACCCGCTTGCATGTGCTGCTGCCAGATCGTCGGGATCGGTGTCTTCGGTCAGATAGAGCGTCATCAGCGGCTCGAACGCCATGCCCTCGGGCAATGCTGCCATGATCCGGTCGCGATAGGCGGCGGCCTGTGCCCCGGTCACCACCGGCGGCACCAGGTTCGGCATGATGATGGCGCGCGCGAAATGGCGCGCGGTTTCGGGCAGGACGGCGGCCAGCATCGCGCCGTCGCGCAGATGCAGGTGCCAGTCGTCGGGGCGGCGGATCGTGAGGCTCTGGGTCATGCCGACCCGCTAGCACAGGTGCGGCATTCGGGAAAGGGGGCGAGGCAATTTGCGCGGTTCTCAGGGGACCGGCTGCGCGGCAGTCTTGAGGCTCTGGGGGACAGGATGCGCCGGACTCTATTACTCGATCACATCTACGATGCCGACCCCGATCGGCTGTTCGGGCTTGTCACCGACCTGGATACGCTGGACGCGGTTATCCACCCATGGATGCGACTGGATCACCTGCCGTCGGGGCCGGTGCATCAGGGCCAGGTGATCGATGTCGACCTGTCGATGCTGGGCCTGTTCCCCTCGCAGCCCTACAGAATGGAGGTCACGCTGTTCGATGCCGCCACCCGGCGCATGGTGTCCGAGGAATCGGGTCACGGGTTGCGACGGCTGGTGCATGAATTGCAGGTTCTGCCCGCCGGCGCAGGCGCGCGGCTGGTCGACAGGATCGAGGTCGAGGCGGGGTGGCTGACGCCGCTTCTGTTGTTCTGGCTGCGGATCACCCATGCCTGGCGTCACCATGTACGCAAGCGGTTGTTGCGGGCTCAGGCCTGACCGGGGGGCGGGGCGAACTTTCCGGCACGCGCGTCCTCTTCCAGCTCTTCCAGCCGACGGCGGAAGCGGCGTGCGGGCATCCGGGCGATCACGTTGCGGCAGAGCACCATGTTCAGATAGGGCCGGTTCTGCCGGTCGAGCACCGCCACCAACCCTTTCAGATAGCGGGGATAGGATCGACGGGCGCGGTAGACCTTGAAGAAGCTCTTGGAGTTCAGCTTGCCGGTCCCGGCCATCAAGAGGATGCGGTAGAGCAGGTTCATGTCCAACAGTCGCGCCTGCAACTCGGCTCCCATATAGCGCATGCGCAGACGGGTGACATTGTCGCGGGCGAACAGCGTGGCGTGCATCGCATCGAGCGATTCGGCAGGATCGTAAAGGACAAAGGCATGGTCGGCCGCGTCCAGCATGTCGGGGGCATAACCATAGCGGTCGGTGAACGAGATCCGGCGCATTTCGGTGAACCGGTCGTCCCATTCGGTCATGCGCGGATCAAGCGTTGCCTGCGGCTGTACCGCCACCACCGTCGCGCCGGGGGAGGCCACCGAAAAGGCCGCCGCCGCATAGCCGCAGGGACCGGCGCCATAGAACACGACCCGGTCGAAATCCTCAAAGAAGCCGTCATCGATCAACCGGTCGAAAAAAGCATAGACCTTGGCATCGCGGAACCATGTGTCTCCGTCGGAAACAATGCACAGATGCGACCAGCCCTTGGATTTGACCAGTTCAAAGCCAAAAGGTTGATGGGTCTCCGAGATCGAGCGGATGCCCTCGGCGGTTTCGAAGGTCACGATCAGAGTGGGGTCGCGGTCGATGAAAGTGGCAAAGTGGCGCGGACCCAGTTCCTGGGCCATGCCCTCGGCCTCGGCCTGTTCCAGAAGCTTCTGCTTCCAAACCTCACGACGGAACCCGGCGATGGATTCGTCGATGCTCGTCTTTGAGTCCTGCATAACTGGTCCTCGATACTCCGGCCTCGTGGCGGGCAGGTTTCGGGAACAGGATCTAGAGGGGAATTGAGGCCAAATTGGGCAAATCTCAGGCCGGTTTCGGGTCGTTTTCCGGACCGTCTCCGGTGGATTCCATGCGGCCCAGATTGGCAAATCCCACCAGCGTGCGGGCCGAGGCCGCGCTGATCAGGCGCGAGGGGGGTGTCATCAGCAACCGGGCGAACAGCGCCCGATAGGGTTCCTGCTTCATCAGGTCGGTAAAGCGTTTCTGACGCCATTCCACCGCGCGCTTGTGCAGCCGCGCCAGTTTCGCATCGGCCAGCAGGGCCTGGCGCAACGCAGTGCTGCGTTCGTCATATCGCAGGATCGAGTCGTCGCTATCGGTGTTAAAATTGCGCTCGACCCAGTAATCGACGTCCAGCATGTGCTCGGAATGCACCGCGCGGCCGCGATCGGCCTTGAGTACGTAGCTCTCCATCGCGCCCAGCGGATAGTGGTTGAGCTGGGCCAACCCGTAATTGGGGCGGCCATAGCTGGAGAATATCCGGTTCTCGCGGAACATTTCGTCCAGCGCGCGGCCGTGCCCGTCATACCAGTGCGAGGTTTCCAGCCGCTCGGGCACCGGGTTGCGCGGGCGGTGCACCCCCAGTTTGCGATAGGTGCCGTCGTTGCGATAGAGCGTCTTGAACATCGAGGCACGCCAGGGCCAGAACATGATCTCGGGCGCACAGCGGGTGAATTGCCCGGTCACCGGCGCATCCACGTAACGCGGCGTGTCGGAATTGCCGAACAGCCGCCAGGTCAGCGTGATCGCAGTGGCGCGCGGCAGCGCCTCGAACAGTGCCGACAGGCTGCCGTCGCCCACATGGATGTTGACGAATTCATCCACATCCAGCGGCAGGATCCAGTCGGCCTGTTTCACCAGCCGGTGTTTCGAGGCCGCCTTGAGTGCCGTGAACTGGATGCCCCCCTTGTCATAGGGGCCATCATTGCGCAGATGAACCAGCACGCCCATCTCGGCCAACCGGTCCAGCATCTGGTCGGTGCCGTCCTGGCAGTCATTTGAAAAGACGAGAAAATCCGTGAACCCCACCGCCTGGTGATGGGCCAGCCATTCAAGCAGAAACGCTGCTTCGTTGCGAACCGTCAGAACCGCCAGACTGCGCATGCGCCCTCACCAATCGCTGCGAAACACCGCGACCTTACCTTGGGACCAGCGCGGGAAGAAGACCAGACCGGCGCGGCGCATTGCCTCGAAAACCTGCGCGATACCCTCCTTGCCGACCCACTGCGGATGCAGTTCGATCAACACCGCCCGCAGGCCCGAGAGGTCAAGCTGCGGCAGCAGCTCCACTTCGGCCCCCTCGATATCGCAGACCAGCACGCTGGGCCGGATATCGGCCAGCGCCTTGGCGGCGCCACGCACCGGCACCTGCACCTTTTCCACCGTTTCGTCATCCTCGGGCAGCGGGTCGAGTGAGCTGTCGAGGATCGAGGCGCGCTGGTAGAAGGTGCGCCGCCCGGGATTGGCCCCCAGCAGCGCGTGGTGGATATGGGCGTTGGTGACGCCATTGGCGGCATGCACCGCCTCGATATAGGGGATCAGGCGCGGATTGGCCTCGAAACAATGCACCTCGGCGGCGCGGGTCTTGGTGGCGATCAGGGTCGACATGAATCCGATACCGGCGCCCAGTTCCATCACCACGTCGCCCTCTTTCATCATCCGGTAGGCGGCGCGGGCCTCCTTGGCTTCGTACCCGTCAGTGCGCAGCAACAGTCGCACCCGTTTCGGCAGGATGTCGGTATCGAGTGGAAAACGCATCCCGCGCGAGGTCAGGAACTTGCCGTCATGGGTCTGTGATCCGTCTGCCATGGCTCAGCTCTCCACATCCAGCGCCAGCGCATAGGCGACCCGTTCGGTGCCGGTCAGCTGTACTTCCAGCGCCTGTTTGTACAGGTGCTCGAATTCGGGCATGCCATGCAGTTCGGCCGCCTTGGCCCGGTGCCAGTCCAGCCCCGCCGCATGCAGGTCGCGCAGGGTGTCATCCTGCATCAGCCGGTCATATTCGGCGCGCATCCGGGGCAGGTTGCGCTTGATCGTGACATCGCGGTGGTCGTTCCAGTCCATCCGGATCCAATAGTTCAGCCCGATCGAGCGATCCACATGCAGGGCCCGGCCGCGCTGGCGCTTGACCAGGAAACTCTCGGCGCTGCGCAGGGCGTAATGGTTGAGCTGCAACAGGTCGTAGCCGATGGATTTCTTGGAGTTGCGCCAGCCCGATTTCAGCGCCTCGCCGGTCATGTCCTGGCCCGAGCCATTGACCCATTTCACCTGTGCTTCAAAGGCTTCGTCCAGCTTGTTGGGGCGATGACAACTGATCTTCTCATAGGCGCCGATATTGCGGAACATGGTCTTGAAGCCCCAGACCGTATGCGGCTTGGGGCAGTATTTGGGCGCACAGGCATCGAACTGGTCGATGACGAATTCGTCCTTCAATGCGGTCACGCCATTATGGCCGAACAGACGCCAGGTCATCGCGACATTGGTGGCCTCGGGTACGGCGGCAAAGAAATCGTCCAGCGTGCCGTTGCCGCAACGGATATTGATGAACTCGTCGACGTCGATATGGATGATCCAGTCGCTGTTTTTCAGCACCGGTTCCTTCAGCGCCTGGTTCAGCGCGTGTTGCTGGGGCGAGTTGCCCTTCCACTTGTCGTTGTTGCGGTGCTGAAGCACGCCAAGGTCCTGCAACCGGTCGAGAATCTCGCTGGTGCCATCGGAACAATCGTTGGTGTAGATCAGGAAATTGTCGACCCCGATGGCGCGGTGATAGGCCACCCATTCGAGGATGTAGGGGGCCTCGTTCTTCATGCAGCCGACGATGATATTGCCGGTCTTGCCCTTGGCCAGCTTGCGCGGCTTGGCGGGAGAAAAGGCAGCGGCCAGTTGCTCCTCATCCACCGCGCCGATGCGGTTATGCGGCGCGTAGGAGGATTTGCGCAGCTTCTCGAAATTCTGCACCGCCAGCGGCGGCATCAGCCGGCGGGCGGTCTCGCTGAGGCTATTGTCGCTTTCGGGCTCGGGCTGGGGCCGTGGGGCCGGGGAAGGCCCGGTTTCGGCGGGTGCGGGCGCCACTTGCTCGGCCCTGAGCGCCAGTTGCTCGGCGCTCAGCTTGTCAATCCGCCAGCGCGCCGCCAGCAGGTATTGCGAGGCGCGAAAGCCGCGCTCGGGATCGGCCTCGACCCAGTCGGCGGCGGGCGGCGGGGTGAACTGCTCCTCGTTCAGGCCGGGATGGTCCAGCATCAGGGCGCTGTTGGCGGCCTCGAACCGGGCCGATATCGCGGCCAGCCCATCCGGCGCCGGGGGCGGGCCGTCGATGGTCAGCTCGTCCAGCAGGCTGCGCCACAGTTGCCGGGTGACCACCTTGTCGCCATTGGCCATGTAGCGTAGCAGCAATTCGTTGAAACGGCGCTGGCGCGACAGGGTGGCGGCCGAGGGCAGGGGGGCGGCCAAGGTCGGCTCGGCCCGTCCGATGCCGCGCGTGATGCCGAACATCTCGCGCACCAGTTCGGGCGCGCCGGGGCCGGCCAGATCGTCAGGATCGTGCGAAAACAGCCGCACCGCTCCGGTGCCAAACCCCTCTTCCCACAGGGCCACCAGCCCGACGAGGTCGAGCCAGAAGGCTGGTCCCTGCGTCTCTTCGAACATGCCCCGGATCGGGTCGATGTGGGGCGTCGCCGCGATGGCGGCCTGCCACCAGCTGGGCGTGCCGATCAACTCCAGCTCCTGCTCCAGCGGCGCGGCGCGGCCTTCCGAGACCTGCGCGGCATAGTGATCCAGCAACATGCGCGCAGGGTCGCTCACCGTGGCGACCACCTGGAGGTCATCGGAGAGAGGTGCAAGCAGGTCGCGCAGCCGCGCCACTTCGGATGGGCGGTGGATCGAGCTGGCCATCTGTGCCGCCGACAGGATCAGCGTGTCGGGGCGGGTGGCGGCGACCTCGGCGCGCAGCCCTTCGATCATCGCATTGCGCAGCACCTCCTGTGCTTCGGGCGCGGCATAGCCACGGTTATAGCGGAACGGGTCCACATGGTCGGGGTCGGTCACCGCCATATACAGCCGCATGTGGTTGCGGTTGCCGGGGCTGCGGGCAAACAGCACGCCCTGCGATTTCAGCCCTTCGCGTTTATCCGACAGGATCGACTGGATGCGGTCCGCACCCGTGGTCTCGGGACCGATATGAAGGACGATACGCATCAGCGGGCCGGATCCTCGCTTGTGGGTGCCTCGGGTCCGGACACCGTTTCGGTGACGGTCTCGGCGCCGGTTTCGGGGTTCTCGTTCACCGTGCCCCACCAACGGATTGGCAGGTCCAGAAAGGCGCCGATCTTGGCGGGCGCTTCGGGGTCGAGAATGTCATATTCCAGAAAACGCGGATCGCCCGCGAACACCCGTCGGCAAAACCGGTTATGCCCATCGATCCAGCGCACGATATCCGCCGGCGCCCGACCGTATTTGCCTGGCAGGCCCGGCACGTCGAAGATGCGCAGCCGCTTGCGGCCCAGATTGGTCCAGCGGATCATGCTGTTGGCCTGCGCCTCGGGGTCACGATAGGACAGGATAAATTTCACCCCCGGATGCCGCTCTATGATCGCTTCGAGCAGACCCCAGTCGGTCTGCGGCCAGCGGTTCAGTTCGCCGCCCACCACGTTGATCTCGCTTAGTGCGTCAAACTCATCCAGAAGGTGGAGCGGATCGCCGGTCTCGAAATAGCCGCGATACATCAGGTCGCCCAGGAAATGCCGCGCCACCTCTGGGTTGGTCGACTGGAACTTGCGCACCTTCCAGTCGGCCACTTTCAGCCCCGAGGCGCGCAACGCCACGCCCAGCGTGGTGGTGCCCGATTTGGGCAGGCCCAGATTGATTACCCTGAGCCGCGCCATCACAGCATCCCCATCTCTTGCAGCAGCGCCTCTTCGCCCGGTGGCAGGGTCGAGGCGGCTCGCAACTGTGCCTGCATCTGGCGATAAGCGGGCTGCTTCAGCAGCGCGGCGCATTTTTCACGATGCAGGCGTACCGCGTCCGCGTGCAGCGCGCCGATGTCGCCATGCGCCTTGATCTGGTCCAAGGCCGCTTCCAGCGCCGGCAGGTAGCGGGCGATGCTGGTATCCTGCCAGGCCGGATCGTTGCGCTCGCGCCAATAGCTGTCGTCAAAGGCCCGGTTCTCGCGGTTCACATCGCCCCGGTCGTTCTTGACCAGGTAGCTGTCCAGCGAGCGCAGCGCGTAATGGTTGAGCGTCGCGAAGTCGCGCGCGCCCTTGGCCGGAAACTTGCGGATGCGGCGCGGATTGGCCGCGACCAGGAACTTGTGCGGCACCTGCCGGCCCGACCCATCGGCCCAGGCCAGCCCCTTTTTCTTGCCCTGCTTCTTGCTGAAAAAGGGCCGGTGCGCGCCGAAATACTGCAAGGGAAAGTCGCGCCGGGTCAGCGATTTGACCTCGATCGCGGTCTCGCCGCACCAGATGTCGGGATTGTGAGAGCGGGTGAACTGGGCGATCACCGGCCGGTCCTCGAACCCGTCGATGCCGTCATTGGCGAAGAACTGGAAATGCACCGAGATCGCCGCCGGGTCGCCACAGGCGGCGATCAGCGCGGGGATTGTGTTGTCGCCCACATGGATGTTCAGGAATTCGTCCACATCGGCGATCCAGACCCAGTCGGCGGCCTGTACCACGGTGCGATGGGCGGCATCCTTCAGCGCCTCCATCTGGTAATTGCGCCCCTCTGCCGGGTTGGGCAGATGCACCACGTTGCCACACAGATCCGCCAGATCGGAGCCAGCGGCGGCCAGCGCATCCAGCAGCCGGTCGGTGCCATCGGAACAGTCATTGGAATAGAACAGGAAATCGGTGACCCCGATCAACCGGTTGAACGCAATCCATTCCAGCAGGAACGGCCCCTCGTTCTTGACGCAGGTCACCGCCGTTATCCGCATGCACTTGCCCCGGTTGCCCTGGAATAGATTGCTGTCATCGCCTGTTTGCGGGCGGTTTTCCCGCCCTCCGATTGTTTCCAATGTCATGACATTTGCGCGCACAAGCGTCAACAGACCCCTAAGAGTTAGACTATCGTCGCAGTCCTTGTGTCGCAAAACCGCCCCTCTGCCGCTTGACGCGGGCGCGCCGGTGATGCCCCATTGGGCGCGACACAGGGAACGGGGACAGACATGACACAGGCGCCATCCATAGACGCGGTGCAACAGATGCTGGGCGAACAGGGCTACGTCTGCGGTCGGGCGCTGGCCACGGTCGTGTTCCTCTCGCTGCGCCTCGGGCGGCCGCTCTTTCTCGAGGGCGAGGCCGGGGTGGGCAAGACCGAGATCGCCAAGGCCATCGCCGCCGCCCTGGGCCGCCGCCTGATCCGCCTGCAATGCTACGAGGGGCTTGATGCCGCCTCGGCCGTCTACGACTGGAATTTCCCCGCCCAGATGGTCGCCATCCGCACCGCCGAGGCCGCTGGCGGCGCCGACCGCAGTGCGCTCCAGACCGAGCTTTTTTCGGATGACTTCCTCATCGAACGCCCGCTTCTGCAAGCCATGCGGCCGGATCCGGCGGGCGCTCCGGTATTGCTCATCGACGAGCTCGACCGCACCGACGAACCGTTCGAGGCGTTCCTTTTGGAGGCCCTCTCGGATTTCCAGGTCACCATCCCCGAGCTTGGCACCATCAAGGCGCCCGAGCCACCCATCGTCATCCTCACCTCGAACCGCACGCGCGAGGTGCATGACGCGCTGAAACGCCGCTGCCTCTATCACTGGGTCGATTATCCCGATTTCGATCGCGAGATGGAAATCCTGCATGCCCGCGCGCCCGAGGCCGCCGAGACCCTCAGCCGCCAGGTGGTGGCCTTCGTCCAGACCCTGCGCACCGAGGATCTGTTCAAGAAACCGGGCGTGGCGGAAACCATCGACTGGGCCAAATGCCTGCTGGCGCTCGACGTGATCGACCTGAGCCCCGAGGTGATAGCCGACACGCTGGGCGCGATCCTGAAATACCAGGACGACATCCAGAAACTGCAAGGGTCCGAGGCCAAACGCATCCTGGATCAGGCCAAGGCCTCGCTGGAACCCGCCTGATGCTTCTTTCTGGTTCGAAATACTCCGGGGGTGTGGGGGCAGCGCCCCCACGCGGCGCCCATGGCTAGGCGCGGCCCCGCGACCGGGCCGCGCTCAGTGGCGCGCCATCCAGCCGGTGATCCGGTCGAACTTGTCGCGATCGATCCGCACCGCGCCATTGCCCGATTGCGACCCGGTGGTGTGGATGGCGCAGACCTTCTCGCCCGCGTGCCCGTCCCAGACCGACCAGACGCCCGAACCGGATTGGCCCCCGGCGGTGTCGATATCATAGAACACCTTGGTGTCGGTGACCGACTTGATCACGTCCTTGTGGGTCCACAGCGTCCGCCCGCCCTTGTCGCCGGGATAGCCCGAGACGTTGACGCGGTGGTTCGAGAGCATCGCCTCGGGTCCGGTGACGATGCCGTGCCAGCCGGTCCGGTCGCCCAACTCGTCGCCCAGGATCAGCATGCCCATGTCGAATTCGGGGTTCTCGCCATTGGTCCAGCCCGCCACGGACAGCAGGCGCACGGCGCGGCTGGTGCCGAAGGGCAGCGCGCCATCGTCGCGCGCGGCCTGAAAGATCACCTCGGTCGCCCAGCCGCCACTGTCGCGCGAAAACACGCAATGGCCCGCCGTCAGCACATGGTGGCGGTTCACCATCGTCCCCGACCCGATGAAACGGCGGCCATCGGGAAAGGTCATCTCCATATGGCCATGCACCGCCCAGGGCCAGAGATTGGCGGGGCTGATGCGGAGACGGTCGTCAAGGCCGATCACCACCTCGGTCTGAAAGCCGCTGCCATGCATCAGCGCATCCAGCTCGTCGTCGGGCATTCCGGCGGCGCTGGCCTCGCGGGCCTCGGCAAAGCCCGAGACGCTGGTTTCGGCCAGATTGTCCGCGCTTTCAAGGCCGGGCCTGAACCCGGTGGTCGCGGCGATATCGCCGAACCGTTCGATACACAGGGCCGAGTGTCCGGGATGCTGCGCCTCGGGCGCCAGCAGCGCATGGGTGGTAAGGAGATCGCTCATGGTCTGTCCTTTGAATGCAGGGTGAAAGAAAGAAATTTGGTCTTGATGAATTGTGCCAGCATAGCACGAAAAACGGCTTTTCGAAACAGCGCAGGCGGGTGTCATGCCTGAATACGCCCCGCTTGCCCTGCCGGAAAATCCGCGTCTGGCCCAGAACATCACCCATTTCGCCCGCGCCCTGCGCAAGGCGGGATTGCCGATCGGGCCGGGCCGCGTCATCGACGCGGTGCGCGCGGTCGAGGCGGCCGGATTTACCGAGAAACGCGATTTCTACTGGACGCTTCACGCCTGTTTCGTGAACCGCCCCGAACACCGCGCCGTCTTTGCCCAGGTCTTCCGCCTCTACTGGCGTGACCCGCGCTATCTGGAACACATGATGTCGATGATGCTGCCCGCCATCCGTGGCGTGCAGGAGGAACGCAGCGCCCAGGCCGCCGAGAAACGCGCCGCCGAGGCTCTGCTCGACGGGAACCAGCCGGAGCTGCCGGAACCTGAACCCGAGAAGGAGGGCGAGGAAACCCTGATCGAGGTCGACGCCTCGCTCACCATGTCGGCCGAGGAAAAGCTCAAGACGCTCGATTTCGAACAGATGAGCACCGAGGAGATCGCCCGCGCCAAGCGCATGCTGGCCCGGCTGACGTTGCCGGTAAAGCCGATCCCGTCACGGCGCAGGCAGGCGGCGGTGCTGGGGCCCCGCATCGACCGCGCCCGCACCCTGCGCGCCGCCATGCGCCAGGGTGGCGAGCTGCGCGATATTGCCCGGGCAGAACCGCGCCCACGTTGGCCCAACCTTGTGGTGCTTTGCGATATTTCCGGTTCGATGAGTCAATACAGTCGTATGGTCCTGCATTTTCTCCACGCCGTATCCAATGCCAAGGGGCAGGGCTGGGCCAAGGTGCATGCCTTTACCTTTGGCACGCGGCTGACCAATGTCACACGGCACTTGCGTCAGCGCGATGTCGACGCCGCGCTGAAATCCGCCGGGGCCGAGGCGCAGGACTGGGAGGGCGGTACCCGCATCGGCGCCTGCCTTCATGCCTTCAACCGCGACTGGTCGCGGCGGGTGATGGGGCAGGGCGCGGTGGTGCTGTTGATCACCGACGGGCTCGACCGTGACGACCCCGACGCGCTTGCCGCCGAGATGGAGCGTCTGCATTTGTCTTCGCGCCGCCTGATCTGGCTGAACCCGTTGTTGCGCTGGTCCGAGTTTGCCCCCAAGGCGCGCGGCATCCGCGCCATGCTGCCCCATGTCGACAGTTTCCGCGCGGGCCATTCCATCGCCTCGCTCGAAGAACTGGCCGAGGTGATCTCGCGCCCCGACGATGTGGGCGAAAAGGCGCGGTTGCTGGCCCGGCTGGAGGAATGACCTCGGGTTGAATTGATCGTTCGCGTTCCGGGTGTATAGTTCCTCGGATTTGAATGGAGCGGCCATGGTTTTGAATTGCGTCGATTGCGAGGATCCGCCCGGCGGCAGGGCCTGTTGCGAACCCGGACAGACCCCGATGTGTTTCATAAAGGATGGCAAGGCCCAATCCGTTTGCATGTCGCTGTCCAGCGACATAACCGGGGATGTGGAACGGTTCGCCGCGGCGTTGAAAGCGACGTTGCGCGCGCTGGCGGGGCCCGCCTATTTTGACGATATCGAACGGAACTTTCACCTTGCCGGTGGGCGCGCGAGTTTTGTCAGTGCGAATGGCCGGGTAAAGATGACGGCCCTGAACCCGGAAAGCGGTCGCGGCGGTGGCAGCGCCGAGGATCACGTTCGGGGGATGTAGCGTGTTCAGTTACGAGAACCTGAAACGATTTGTCCTGTTGTTGCTGATGCTGCGCCGGAAATTTCCGGGCAGGGGATATGTGGCCTTTGCGCGGATCGGGTTGGTCATGATCGGGCTGGGCCTTCCCGGTGTGCTCGATCTTGTCATCTCGGGCGCTGTCGGGCTTGGGCTGATGACGCAGCCACCGGCCGATAATCGTCTGGCTATCGCCCAACTTGCGCTCATTGCTTGTGGCGTGGGCGTCATTCTGGTGACGCTCTGGCTGTATGACCGGTACCTCGGACGGGTGCCGCGCGGCCTCGAAAACGAGGGGTGTTTCAACCTGAACATTCAGCCGGACACGCCGCTGGGGCCGCTTGTCCAAAAGACGGCCCAAAACCTGGGCAAAGTCGTCGACCTGTCCGGCATCCCGGACGCGTATCGGAGCCTCCCCATTCTGAGCGGGCCCATGTTCAACGACGATTTCGGCAATTTTCTGGCAAATATCGACCGGCGGACCACGCCCCCCGGTCTGATGCGCTGGTCGGAGGAGGCAGAGGTCTATCGGGTCTGGATCGAGGATCCGGCAGGTGTCATCGCGGGGCGCGGCTGATGGCGGCGCGCGCCGGATGAGCGCGACGCGGGACAGTGACCGCGCCTTCTGGGTGGCGCATCAGTACGCCTCCGGCTCGGGCGGCGCGATAGAGCCGGACGCGGCGATGCAAGGCCACGACCCGGCGCTGGCGCTGGCCGGGCATGTCGTCGCTGTCAACCGGCTCTATCTGGATCAGCACCGGTTTCAGCCGCGGATCGCCCGATGTCAGACCTGGCTGCTGCCGGCCTCGCCCCGGATCAATGCACGCGCCATCCAGCATGGCGCCCGGCGCGCGGTCTTTCTGCATGGCGGGCTGCTGCGGAGCCTGTGGAACGCGCTGCACATGCTGTTGGGCGGGTCGCGCTTTCTGGCCGACCGCTTCGGCTGGCAGGCCGCCGATCTGCGCCCGCCACCGCCCGCGCCGGGCGGCGTGCGGCTGTTTCCGCAGGTGACCGGCGGTGATGGGACCGACCCGCTGTCCTATCTCAAGGAGGTTTATGGCCGCGCGGTGGAATTCGTCTATTTCCACGAGATCGCACATCACGGGCGCGACCATATTGCCCGGCTGCGCGCGGTTGGCGGACAGGGCTTTGTCGACGAGGGGCTGGCAATGGCCGGTGGGTCCGGGGCGGTGGCAGACCTGTTGCGGCTGCTTGAATTCGATGCCGATCTGAGCGCGGTCGACATGTGCCTGAACGCCACCGGCTTTGCCAGTTGGGCCGAGGGAGAGACGCCGCGCTTTGCCGATCCCGACTACATGACCAGCGAGCTGTTTCTGCACCTGACCGGCATGGTGACCCTGTTCATGCTGCTCGACCGGGCCGCCCCCAACGCCCGAGCGCAGTATGATGGCGGGCATCCCCCGGCGCTGCATCGGGCGATCCGGCTGTCGGTGGGGCTGGCCGATACGGTGCAGGCGGCAACGGGGCTGAGCCGCGCCCAGGTCGATCCGTTTCTCGATCACGCCTGGTCCGAGGTGGTGAGCCTGGCCGGGCGGCTGGGGTATCCGCCTGGCCTGTGGACCGGACGGCAGGATCAGATCGCCCGCATCGGCCTGCTGGACGACATCGCCGACCGCGCCAACGCGCTCAGCCGCGAGATCGACGCCGAACTGGGACAAAAGCCCGCCGCACGCGGCCCGGCCTGAACCCCGGGCCGCCGATGCGGCCAATTTGATCTATGTCATGCCGGAACTCGAATATGTGATGTATTCGTGATGCAGAATATGAATCTGCAAGGGGGAGTGCCATGACACTCAACTGGAAAATCGGCGGGCTGCTTCTGGGGCTGGTCTTCTTTGCCGCCGTGCTGCTGGTCAAGCCCATCGGGGTCTCGACCCAGTTTGTCATTCTTGACGGGATCGTTGCCGACGCGGTGATGCCGGACCTCGTGACCAAGACCGAAGAGGGCTATACCTCGACCAATGCCTATCTGGCCAAATCAGGCGGCAAATATGCCAAGTCGGTGGCCAATCCGCTCAACTATTCCTTTGTCTTCGTACTGGCGATGATGCTGGGCGGGTTCCTGTCGGTGATGGCGCGCGGCGGTCTTGATCGGGCCGAGCGGGCAATCCCCGCGCTCTGGCGGGCCAATTTCGGTGACAGCGCGGTCAAGCGTTATGCAGTGGCCTTTATGGGTGGTTTCATCGTGCTCTATGGCGCGCGTCTGGCCGGGGGGTGCACCTCGGGCCACATGATGTCTGGCATGATGCAGACGGCGCTCAGCGGTTACATCTTTGCCGCCGGGGCCTTTGCCGCCGCCATTCCCGTTTCCATCCTGATGTTTCGCAAGGAGGTCTGAGCCATGACGTCGATCATTCTCGCAATCGTGATCGGGGCGGCCTTTGGCGCCGTGCTGGACCGGGTCGGCGCCGCCAACCCGAACGTGATCAACCGCATGCTGAACCTGACCGACCTGCGTCTGGCCAAGGCGATCCTGCTGGCGATCGGCACCGGATCGGCGCTGATGTTCGGCGGCCAGATGCTGGGCCTGGTCGATGTGGGCCATATGTCGGTCAAGACGGCCTATGTCGGTGTCTTTCTGGGGGGCCTGATGCTTGGCGCGGGCTGGGCTGCGGCGGGCTATTGCCCCGGCACCGGCGTTGTCGCGGCGGCCTCAGGGCGCAAGGACGCGTGGTTCTTCATCGCCGGCGGTCTGCTGGGGGCCGCGGCCTATATGGTGACCTATCCGGCGTGGAAGGCCAGCGGCCTGCTTGACAAGATCGCCGGGGGCGCGGTGACGCTGGGCACCGTACCCGGGTCGAAATACGAGGGCATGACGGCGCTGCCGGGCGACATTCTGGGTCTGGTGCTGGGGCTGGGCTTTGTGGTGCTGGCCTTTGCCCTGCCGGATCGGCTGATGGGGGCGGGCGTGCCGCGCACGGCTCCGGCCGAATAGGCGCGGTTTCATATCCCGGTGCATGGCTCTCGCGCAAATTCCCTGGCCATGCATCCGCGGCCCGGCGTTCGTGTTCGCGCCGGGCCGCATTTCGTTTGTCGTCACAATTGCTTCGCCCCTACTTTCGCACCATTGAATTGGCCGCGCCGCACGCCATACTGATCGGGTGGAGGCATGCATGGAACGATTTGACAACGCACCCGAGATCGCGCTGGCCTGGCACCGGCAGGGGCTGGGCGCGGCGCTGGCCACGGTGGTCGAAACCTGGGGCAGCGCCCCGCGCCGGGTGGGCGCGCAACTGGCGATCGGCGGCGATGGCCGGATCGAGGGATCGGTCTCGGGCGGCTGTGTCGAGGGCGCGGTGATCGTCGAGGCGCTGGAAGCGCTGGAGGACGGTGAGGCTCGGCTGCTGGAATTCGGGGTCAGCGACGAGGACGCCTTTGCCGTGGGTCTGGCCTGTGGCGGTACCATCCGCGTGCTGGTCGAGCCGGTGGGCAGCGTGCTGCCCGAACCGATGCTGGCCGAGCTGGTCGATGCCCGCGCCTCGCGTCAGGCGCTGGCTTATGTGGTCGACACTGCGCGCGGCACAAGGGCGCTGGTACGGGATGGCTATCGCGAACGGATGCGGATGGACCGGTCCGGCTTCGAAGAGGACGGGCGCACCTTTGTCGCCGTGCACAACCCGCCCCTGCGGCTGATCGTGGTGGGGGCCGTTCATATCGCCCAGGCGCTGGTGCCGATGGCGCGCATCGCGGGCTATGATCCGGTGGTGATCGACCCGCGCGAGGCCTTTGCAAGCGACGCGCGCTTTCCCGGCGAGACGATCCTGCATGACTGGCCCGACGAGGCGGTTTCGAAACTGGGTCTTGATGCGCGCACCGCGCTGGTGCTGCTGACCCATGACCCCAAGCTGGACGACCCCGCGCTCGAGGCTGCCTTGGCGGCGGATGTGTTCTATATCGGCGCGCTGGGTTCGACCCGGACCCATGCGAAACGGGTTGCGCGCATGCACGAGGCCGGGTTCACCGATGCCCAGATCGGGCGCATTCACGGGCCTGTCGGCCTCGATATCGGGGCGGCGGGCCCGGCCGAGATCGCCGTGGCGATCCTGGCGCAGATGACGGCGGTGCTGCGGGGTCGGGCATGAGGTTCGGCCCTGTCCCGGTGGCCGGGGCCGACGGCGCGATCCTGGCCCATTCGGTGCAGGCGGGGTCGAAGAAACTGCGCAAGGGGCTGCGGCTGGAGTCCGAGCATCTGGAACAGCTGACTCAGGCGGGCATTGCCGAGGTGATCGTGGCGCGGCTCGACCCCGGCGATTGTCACGAGGATGCCGCCGCCCGGCGACTGGCCGATGCGCTGGCGCCCGATCCGGGTGTCGCCGGGCTGCGGGTGACCGCGCCCTTTACCGGTCGCGTCAACCTGCTTGCGGACGGGCCGGGCGTGGTCTGCCTCGACGTCGACGCGATCGAGCGTTTCAACTTGGTGCACCCCATGATCACCGTGGCCACGGTGCCGCAGCATCAGCAGATGGGGCCGGGCGGCATGGTCGCCACGATCAAGGTGATCTCCTACGCGGTGCCGCAGGCCGATGTCGACCGCGCGGCAGATGCGGCACGTGGCGCGATCCGCCTTGCGGCGCCGGTGTTGCGCAGCGCCGGGCTGGTGGTCACCGACATTCCCGGCGGTCCGCCCAATGACAAGGGCATCGCCGCGATCCGGGGTCGGATCGAGGCGCTGGGCCTGACGCTTGACGACCTGCGGCTGGTGCCCCATCGCGGTGCCGAGCTTGCGGCGGCGATCTCCGAGGTTCGGGGCGACATGGTCTTGATCCTCACCGGCTCGGCCACTTCGGACCCCGAGGACGTGGCCCCCGCCGCCCTGCGCTGTGCGGGCGGCGTGGTCGAGCGGTTCGGCATGCCGGTCGATCCGGGCAACCTGCTGTTTCTGGGTGCTCTGGGCGCGCGCCCGGTAATCGGCCTGCCGGGCTGCGCCCGCTCACCCGCGCTCAACGGCGCCGATTGGGTATTGTCGCGCGTGGCCTGCGGGCTTGAGGTCACCGGCCGCGATATCGCCGCGATGGGGGTCGGAGGGTTGCTCAAGGAGATCCCGACCCGCCCGCAACCCCGCGCCGGGCGCCGGGGGTGAGCGGCTATTTTCTGTTCTCAAACAGAGACTCCCGTGATTTAGTCATCATCAATGAATGCCATAACGGGGAGGAATGTCATGCCTGAAGTCAAGATGAAGGTTAACGGCCGAGAGGTTGCAGGGTCGGTAGAGTCCCGTGATTTGCTGGTTGATTTTTTGCGGGAAGGGTTGTCGCTGACGGGGACGCATGTTGGGTGTGACACGGGTCAGTGCGGGGCATGCGTGGTGCATGTTGACGGGGT
>NZ_JBXWQU010000002.1:0-65406 GCF_059612545.1 Ruegeria sp. SAZD011
CCCCAACCGAGGCCTTCAGAGAAGAAATGATGAAACTGAGATAGCGGAAACCGTCGCAACGACCCTTGAGCCATCAATGCCCGAGGAACCAGGCATAGGTGCTCTCGACCCCCTGCTCCAGCGGGATCGAGGCCTGCCAGCCCAGCCGGGCCAGCCGGCTGACATCCATCAGCTTGCGCGGGGTTCCGTCCGGTTTGCTGGCGTCAAAGACCAGCCGCCCCGCAAAGCCGGTCACCCGGGCAACAAGCTCGGCCAGCGCGCGAATGCTCAGATCGACGCCCGACCCCACATTGATATGGCTCAGCATCGGCTCGGTTTCGCGGTCATAGACCGCCCGCTCCAGATCCATGACGAAAAGCGACGCCGCCGCCATGTCATCCACATGCAGGAATTCGCGCATGGGCGTGCCGCTGCCCCAGATCACCACCTCGTCGGCGCCGTCCCGCACCGCCTGGTGGAACCGCCGGATCAGGGCGGGCAGCACATGGGAATTCTCGGGGTGGAAATTGTCGCCCGGCCCATAGAGGTTGGTCGGCATCACCGAGCGGTAATCGACCCCGTATTGCCGGTTGTAGCTTTCGCACAGCTTGATGCCGGCGATCTTGGCGATGGCATAGGGTTCGTTGGTGGGTTCCAGCGGACCGGTCAAGAGCGCGGCCTCGGCCATCGGCTGGGCCGCCGCGCGCGGATAGATGCAGCTTGACCCCAGTTGCAACAGCCGCGTGACCCCGGCGGCAAAGGCCTGGTGGATCACGTTGCATTCGATCATCAGGTTTTCATAGATGAACTGCGCCGGATAGGTGTTGTTGGCGTGGATGCCCCCCACCCTGGCCGCCGCCAGGATCACCTGGTCGGGGCGTTCGGTGGTCATGAAATCGCGCACCGCCGCCTGGTCGGTCAGGTCCAGTTCCGCATGGCTGCGGGTGATCAGCTCCAGCGCGTCGCCCGCCGCCTGCCGCGCCTGCAACCGGCGCAGGATGGCGCTGCCGACCATGCCGCGATGGCCCGCCACATAGATCTTCATCGCGCTCACCCCTCGACCGAGACCGGCACATCCATGCCATGCGCCTTGAGCAGGGCATGACGGCGCGCGGTCTTCAGATCCTCGGCCACCATCTCGGCGCACATCTGCTGCACCGTGATCTCCGGCTCCCAGCCCAGTTCGCGCTTGGCCTTGGACGGGTCGCCCAGCAGCGTGTCGACCTCGGCGGGGCGGAAATAGCGCGGGTCGATGCGCATGACCACATCGCCCACCTTCAGCGCCGGCGCCTTGTCGCCCGCGATGGCGGTCACGGTGGCGATCTCGTCCACGCCGCTGCCCGAGAAGGCCAGCGTCACGCCCAGTTCCGCCGCCGACCAGGCGATGAATTCGCGCACCGAATATTGCACGCCGGTGGCGATCACGAAATCCTGCGGAACCTCCTGTTGCAGCATCATCCACTGCATGCGCACGTAATCCTTCGCATGGCCCCAGTCGCGCAGGCTGTCGATATTGCCCATGTAAAGGCAGTCTTCCAGCCCCTGGGCGATATTGGCCAGGCCACGGGTGATCTTGCGGGTGACAAATGTCTCGCCGCGGCGCGGGCTCTCGTGGTTGAACAGGATGCCGTTGCAGGCATACATGCCGTAAGCCTCGCGATAGTTCACCGTGATCCAATAGGCATACATCTTGGCCACCGCGTAAGGAGAGCGCGGATGGAACGGGGTGGTCTCGCGCTGGGGCGTCTCCGCCACCTGCCCGTAAAGCTCCGAGGTCGAGGCCTGGTAGAACCGGGTCTGCTTCTCCAGCCCCAGAAAGCGGATCGCCTCGAGCAGGCGCAGCGTGCCCATGGCATCGACATCGGCGGTATATTCGGGAGCCTCGAAACTGACCGCCACATGGGATTGCGCGCCCAGGTTATAGACCTCGTCGGGCTGCACCTCGGACAGGATCCGGGTCAGGTTGGAACTGTCGGTCAGATCGCCGTAATGCAGCCGGAACCGGGCATGGTCGGTATGCGGATCCTCGTAGATATGGTCGATCCGCTGGGTGTTGAACAGCGACGAGCGGCGCTTGATCCCGTGCACCTCATAGCCCTTTTCCAGCAGGAATTCGGCCAGATAGGATCCATCCTGTCCGGTGACCCCGGTGATCAGCGCGGTTTTCGACATGCGTTCGGGTTCTCCTGCTGTGCCCGCGGGCATTTGTCTGTCGGTGATACCGGTCCAGGCAGGGGATTTGCAAGCGACCCTCTGCCCGGCACGGCGTCCCCCGGAGCGCAGGGGCCGGGGCGCAGACACGAAAACAGGCCCGCAAAGGGGCCTGCCTCAGATTACATGGACCATGTCGGCCGAAAGGCCGTCCGGATCAGCTGCCGCTGCCGGTGGTGGTCGTGGTGGTCGAGCTGTCGTCGCCGGCAACTGCCGCGATGATCACGACACCTGCCAGGATACCGGCTGCTGCCCCTGCGCTGATGGTGCCGCCAACCAGGCCGCCAGCTGCGGTACCGCCGCTGACCGCGCCGGCATAGGCGGGGTTCACGGTGCCGGGCACGCACCAGACCTTCAGACGGCCGTCTTCCAGGTACTCGGCGCGGGTCACGTCGCAGATGTTGGCGTCACGTGCATCGTCGATGGCTGCAGCCGACACAACCGCGGGCGTCATAACTGCGAGAGCGGCAAGCGCGGTAATCGTTTTCTTCATAATCAAACCCCTTTTGGCTGAACTTGACTGCGTTGTAGACCGAATCATATCTCTTTTCAACGTGCCATGCACCTAGAGACCCCTGAGATGGGACACTTTTTTCCCTCCAGGCGCGGCAGGGTCATTTTCGCAGCAGGCGAAACCGCATATATCCGATCTCGGGACCCGCCCATTGCCGCGACTGCCAGACCACGCCCGCGCCGGTGTCGATCCAGTAGGAATTGGTGATTTCTCCTGTATCTCCAACGCAATGCTGCTCGACCAGCCGGGTGGCATGGCGCCGGCCGACGATCTCGATCTGGGCCGGACCGCGCTCGGCCAGCTCGCAGGCCAGCACCATCCGGCGCTCCTCGATATCGCCGGTCCGGATCAGGTGCACCTGCGGCCCGCCCTCGGACGGGCCCGGCAAGGATCCGCTTACCTGCACCGAACTCGACAGGATATCGCCGCCGATCCCGCGGGTCGCCACCAGCACGCCGTTGCGCATCGTCAGCGAGACATTGTCGCCGGTGCGCCAGACCTGGACATGGCCGGCCGCCCCCTCGTCACGCTCGGCCGAGACATAGAGATAGGCCGCCATGTCGAGCCGCTCGACCCGCGCCTCGAGCGCCGGGGCGGTCAGCGCGTCCAGCTCGGCCCGGGTCACCGGCGGCAGTTCGGCCGGGCCGGCGCGGCGGGCCTTGATGATATCGCGGGTGTTCTTGGCGATCTCGACCTGCAGCGGCACCTCTTCGGTGCCCGAGGCACAGCCCGTCAGCACCGCCAGCAGCCCCAGGATCAGCCCCTTGCGTCTCATATCCGTCATTCCCAGAACCCCGCCCATTCATCGGTCAGCGCCTTGCGATGGGCCTCGCGGACCTGACCGTAGAGCCGGCCCGGCACATGCACCCGGGCGCCGCCATCGCGCTGGATCGGCCGGATCGTGGTGCCCAGCGACTTGCGGCTGGGCTTGCCCAGGAACCATTCCAGCGGGATGCTGAAGCGGATGCCCTTGTCGAACGAGCCTTCGCCGAAATCGGCCGAGGAGACATTGGTGAGCGTGAAGAAGCCCCCCACCGACCAGCCATTGGCGAACACCCGGTCCAGCGACACGGTGGCGCCGATATCGCCGGCCAGATAGCGGCCCACGTCGATCTGGCCGTGAAACCCGTTGTTGAAATCCATGTAGGCCGAGGCATGGCCGGTGAAGACCCGGTAATCCTGGAAGCCGAGCCGCTGGTTGAAATCCCGCTTCAGCGCGTAATTGGCCTCGACCCCCAGCGCCAGCGGGCTGTTGACCGGTTTCCACAGGACTTCGGTGGACAGGCCGCCATAGCCGTATTCGAAATAGCCCGCCGTCACCCGGGCATAGAGATCCTTGCCCGGCTGCCAATAGCGCGCCACGTAGAGGTTGTTCAGCGTGGTGTCATATTGCGCATACAGCACCTGGTCGGTGCGGACCGGCGGCAGCGCCGAGGGCGACAGGCGGCCGTTCTTGGTATTGCCGGCCAGCCGCTGGCGGATCTTGCCCGAGATCACCCAGCCCGGCGCGGGCTGGTAGGTGGCCCCGAAATCGACGCCCACGTCGATGCGCAGCGGCTGATCGGGGTCAAAGAAGGCGGGCGCGAAATAGGGCGCCACCGACCAGCTGAAATCGGGATAGAGCTCGCGGCCATAGACCGCGCTGTCCGAGGCCGGGGCGGCCGAGTTGAACCCGGTCACCGCCAGCATCGCCTCCGAGGCATTGGCATCGAATTCCAGCGCCTCCAGATCCGAGCGCCGCAGGGTGATCGTGGACAGGCTCATCCCGCGCGAGACCGGCACCAGGTGAAAGGTCTCGACCGAGGGCGGCAGGATGCGGGCCATGGTCCGGGCCGCCCGGCCCGCCGCCACCGCGTAAGACCGGTAGCGGGTGCTGCGGAACCGCAGCCGGGCGCTGTGGGCCTCGATCTCGAGGCTTTCCAGGATCAGCCCCTCGTCCTTGAGTGCCGCCTGCAACAGCGAGCGCAGCAGCGGCGCCGGGCGGCCTTCGGACCAGCTGGTGCTCCAGGCCTCGGGGTTGGTGGCGCGGTCGGGGCGCGGCTGGATCGGTTGCGGCGCCGCCAGGGTGCGCGGGATCGCGGGCTGTTTCGGGTTCAGCTGGATCTGCGCGCTGAGGCCGAATTCGGACCCGTAAAGGTAATAGGCGCCCAGCCGGGTGCGCGCGCTGGCCTGCCATTCCACCCCGAAATTGACCGGCGATTTCTTCTGAAAGACAGAGGTGGTCTGGGTCTCGGTCACATAATCGTCCGAGGAATATTCCAGCTTGAAGCTCCACTTGTCGTTGGCCTGCCATTCCAGGCCGCCGAACAGCGCCATCGGGCCGCGGAACCACTGGTCATAGGACAGCTGGCCGCCGGTGCTGCCGGGGGTAAAGGCGGGCCGGCTTCCATAGCCGCCAAACGAGCCGAAACTGCCCAGCCGCCCCCAGCCGAGACCGGCCGTGACCTTGAGCCGTCCGGGCAGGTGCGAGGCCCCCAGCGGCGGGGTGTCGAATGTCTTGGTGGCGACCAGATATTCGGCCGCATAGACACCGGTGCCCGCGAAATCCTGCAAACCCAGCGCGATCTGGGGCCGGTACCGGGTTTCCCGGGCCAGTCGGAACCGCACATCGAAGCCCCGGTCGTAATAGGTGGGAAAGCCGCGCAGGTTCCAGTTGCCGATCGAGTTGTAGCGGAAGCTGGCCGAGATCCAGGGCGTCGGCTGAAAGGTCAGCGTATAGCGTCCCTGATTGCCGAAATAGCTGATCGTGGTGGTGAATTGCCCCTCGGGCAGCATCTCGGCCGAGGGCATGTCGATGACACCCGGCACACCGTAGAAGTTCAGCGTCGGGACCGGCAGGGTCCGAAACACCGGTTCCTGCGCCACGGCACCGGGGATGACGACATCGGCCTGCTGTGCCTGCGCGGCGGCCCCCAGAACCGCGGCCAGCATCCAACCCGTCACCGCAATGCGTCGCATGAAACAATCCTGCCCTCTAACTCGTTAATCTCTTATGCGATGCGGCCCCCGCATTCGTAAAGCCGCAATGCTGGCCACAGGCGAAACAACGGTCCGGGGCGCGACCCGAAAGCCCGGCTTTCAGGCTCAGAGCTTGCCGGTCAGGTCCTCGGCGGGGGTCGGCACCCAGTCGATCCAGCGCTCGAGCAGGTCGCGGGCCAGCTCGGCATCGCTGGCCGCCATCGCCTGGCGCAGCCCGCGCAACATGCCGGCGACCTCGATCTCCGACAGCTTGTCCTCCTGGGCGCAGAAAATCTTCTGATAGCGGGTGCGGCGCAGATCGGGGTTCAGCGACAGCTCTTCCTGCAGCTTCTCGCCCGGGCGCAGCCCGATGAATTCGATCGCGATATCGCCCTGCGGGTTGTCCTCGTCGCGCACGCTGTAGCCCGCGCTCTGGATCACCTGCCGCGCCAGGTGCAGGATCGCCACCGGCTCTCCCATGTCCAGCACGAAGATCTCGTCCCCCGTGGCCTCGGCCCCGGCACAGAGCACCAGCTGCACCGCCTCGCGGATGGTCATGAAATAGCGTTTGACGCGGGCGTCGGTCACCGTGACCGGCCCGCCCCGGCTGATCTGGTCCTGAAACAGCGGCACCACCGATCCCGAGGATCCCAGCACATTGCCGAACCGCACCGTGGCGAACACCGTGCCCGGATGGCGGACCGCCAGATCCTGCACCACCAGTTCGGCCATCCGCTTGGAGGCGCCCATCACATTGGCCGGGCGCACCGCCTTGTCCGACGAGATCAGGATGAAACGTTCGACCCCGGTCTCGGCCGCCTCGCGCGCCAGGGTCTGGGTTCCGAACACGTTGTTGGCCAGCCCCGCCAGCGGGTTCGCCTCGACCAGCGGCACATGCTTGTAGGCCGCCGCATGCAGCACCACCTGCACCCTGTTCTCGGTCAGCACCTTGCGCACCAGGCGCGGGTCGGTGACCGAGCCCAGCACCGGCACCACCTCGATCCCGGTTCCTTCGGTCAGCTGGGTGATTTCCTGGTGCGCGGTATAAAGCGCCAGCTCGCTCAGCTCGTAGAGCACCAGCCGGGTCGGGCCGCAGCTCAGGATCTGGCGGCACAGCTCGGCCCCGATCGAGCCGCCCGCGCCGCTGACCAGAACGCTGCGCCCCGCATAGCTGGCGCTGGCCTGGGCCAGTTCCACATCCCGCGCCGCCCGTCCCAGAAAGCTCTGCGGCGGGATCAGGGTCAGCTTGTCGACCAGCGGCTCCTCTCCGATCAGCTGGGCAAAGGATGGCAGCGCCTGCACCTCGAACCCCATCTGCTGCAACCGGGTGACGATCTGCGCCTGCTTGGGCTGGCTCTGCGACGGCATCGCCAGCAGCACCCGCCGGATGCCCCGCGCGCGGGCGACTTCGGCCAGACGGGCGGGCGGATAGACCGGCAGGCCCATCAGCGTCATTCCCTGCAACGAGACATTGTCATCGACAAAGGCCGCCGGGACGATCCGCTCATGGGTCTTGAGCGCCTGGGCCAGTTGCAGGCCGGTGCTGCCGGCACCATAGATCAGGACCGGCCGGCGCGGCCGCGCCCGGCGATAGATCCCCAGCACGATCTGATAGAGCAGCACCCGCACCGCCAGAAAGGACAGGAAATAGCTGGCGCCAAAGATCACATGGGTTCCCGGCGGCAGCGGAATCTTCGCCAGCGCCGTCAACCCGGCCGCACTGCCGGTCATCACCAGCACCAGCACGGTGCTGCGGCCGACCGCGTGATGCTCAAAGGCATTGAGCTGGATATAGGGCAGCTTCAGCCAGATCGACAGCCCCGCGGCGATGGCCATCAGCGCGGGCAGGATCGGCAGCGTCTGGCGCAGGGTCTCCAATGGCGAGGTGGTCAGCGGCTGCACCGTATAGGTGAACAGCAGGGCCAGCGGGATCAGCGCCATGTCGATCGCCATGAAAACCGCCGCCTTCTGTGTGCGGGTCATCCGGTTAAGCAATCGGAACATATAGAGCTTTCCACCGTTTGCGCCCTGCCGATCAGGACCATCTGCTCCTACCCCTCAAAACCGGTAGGAGGCAACACCTGCAATATACGGAATTTTTCCGGGTCCCGGCCAGACGGCCGCGGAACAGGCCGGCGGCGCCCCCGAATCCCACCCGAATCCGGCGCCCGCATGCAGGCGCGGTTCGGTGAACCGCCCTTACTCGGCGGCTTCCCTGCTCTGCATCAGCTCGACTAGGTACTGGCTCAGGTCGTCGCGCAGGTCGGCGCGGGCCAGGGCAAAGGCCACGGTCGCCTGCAGGAAGCCCGCCTTCGAGCCGCAATCGAATCTCTGCCCCCGGAACCGGTAGCCATAGACCGGGTTGCCGTTCTCGATGTCCTGGGCGATGGCATCGGTCAGCTGGATTTCGCCCCCGGCGCCCGACTTGATCTTGTTGAGGTTCTTCAGCACCGAAGGCGCCAGGATATAGCGCCCGATCACCGCCAGGTTCGACGGGGTTTCCGCCGCCGGCGGCTTTTCCACCATACCCTTGACCGAGACCACCGCGCCCATGTCCTCGGCCACGTCCAGCATGCCGTAGGAACTGGCCTTCTCGGTGGGCACCTCCATCGCGGCCACCATGTTGCCGCCGGTTTCGGCATAGGCCTCGACCATCTGTTGCAGACAGGGTTTCTCGGCGGCGATCACGTCATCGGGCAGCATCACCACAAAGGGCTCGTCGCCGATCAGCCGGCGCGCGCACCAGACCGCGTGGCCCAGCCCCAACGCCCGGTGCTGCCGGATATAGGCGATGGCGCCGCTGTCCATGTTGGTGGTCTTGAGGATCTCGAGCAGCTCGGTCTTGCCCTTCTTGCGCAATTCCTGCTCGAGGATCGGGGAGTGATCGAAATAGTCCTCGAGCGCGGATTTCCCGCGCGAGGTGACGAAGATGAATTCCTTGATGCCGGCGGCGCGGGCCTCGTCGATGGCATATTGGACCAGCGGCCGGTCGACCAGGGTCATGATTTCCTTGGGCACCGATTTGGTTGCCGGCAGGAACCGGGTGCCCAGCCCCGCCACCGGAAAGACGGCTTTGGTAACTTTTCGCGTCATGACATACCCTCGATAATCATTCCGTTCCGGTCCACGTTACGCGAACCCGGTTTCGCCTTCGTATAGGCCTGTGCGCGAACCGGAATCAATGTCATTCCAGCCTGCCACCGCCGTTCGACCCGCGCCTTTGCACAAATCTGCCATCCATGCTCCGCGGCGGTCTGCTGCCTGCTGTAGCAGAGAATGACCGGCAACCCGAGGATGTTTCGCCCGGCGCCGATCCCGCGTTCGAGGTTGTGCCTTTGGCGCACCAGCAGAACGTGCCTTTGGCGCACCAGCGGAACCGGTCTTTTGGCGGGCCGGAATGGCTTGTCCGGGCGCCGGACCGCCCCCTCCGGGGGATATCGGCTGGCAGAACCCGGACCCAGTTGCTATGGCGGGCAGGACATCGGACACCACTGCGCTTTGGCGACAGGCCCAAGGGGGAGATGACGGACATGACGGCCATTCTGGTCACCGGCGGCGCGGGCTATATCGGGTCGCACGCCTGCAAGGCCCTCCGGGCCGCCGGCTATACGCCGGTCACCTATGACAACCTGGTCACCGGCTGGCGCGACGCGGTGAAATTCGGCCCCTTCGAACAGGGCGATCTGACCGACCGGGCGCGGCTGGATCAGGTCTTTGCCACATACAGGCCCGCGGCGGTGATGCATTTCGCGGCGCTGAGCCAGGTCGGCGAGGCGATGAACGAACCGGGCCGCTACTGGGCCAACAATGTGGGCGGGTCGCTGACCCTGATCGAGGCGGCGGTGGCCGCCGGCTGCCTGGATGTCGTGTTCTCCTCGACCTGCGCCACCTATGGCGAACATGACAATGTGGTGCTGGACGAAGAGACCCCGCAGCAGCCGCTCAACGCCTATGGCGCCAGCAAGCGCGCGGTCGAGGATATTCTGCGCGATTTCGGCGCCGCCCATGGGCTGCGGTCGGTGATCTTCCGCTATTTCAACGTGGCGGGTGCCGACCCCGAGGCCGAGGTGGGCGAGTTCCACCGCCCCGAGACCCATCTGGTGCCGCTGATGCTGGACGCGATCGAGGGCAAGCGCGCCGCGCTGACCGTGTTCGGCACCGATTACGACACCCCCGACGGCACCTGCATCCGCGACTATGTGCATGTCTGCGACCTGGTGGATGCCCATGTTCTGGGTCTGAAATGGCTCGAGGCCGGCAAGGCATCGCGGGTCTTCAACCTGGGCACCGGCAGCGGGTTTTCGGTGATGGAGGTGATTGAGCACTCGCGCGCCGTCACCAACCGCGCGGTGCCCTACCAGACCGGCCCGCGCCGGGCGGGCGATTGCACCAAGCTGGTTTCGGGCAGCACCCGCGCCGCCGCCGAACTGGGCTGGCAGCCGCACCGCTCGGATCTGCAGACGATGATCTCGGACGCCTGGCGCTGGCACCAGAGCGGGCATTACGAGGCATAGGGCGGCCACCCGCCCTGCGCCCCGCGCGGGCCGGCCTCAGGGCAATGCGATGGGCGCGGCGCCGGGGGCCAATGCGTTGATGCGGCACAGATGCTCGGGCAGGCAGCGGGTGAGGAAATCGTATTTCTCGACCACATGCGCCCGCGCCGCCGGACCCAGATGGGCATGGGCCTCCGGATTGGCCAGCACGTCGATCACCTGATCGGCCAGCGCGCCGTGATCGAAGAAATCCACCAGCAGCCCGGTTTCGCCATGGCTCACCGCCTCGCGCACCGGGGCCACGTCCGAGGCCACCACGGTGGCCTGCATCGACATCGCCTCGAGCAGCGACCAGCTGAGCACGAAGGGCATGGTCAGGTAGATGTGGCAGCGGCTGAGCTGTACGATCTGGCGGAACTTGTCATAGGGAACGCGGCCCAGGAAATGCACCCGCTCCCAATCCAGGTCCCCGCCCACCTCGGCCTCCATCTCGGCGCGCAAGCCGCCCTCGTGACGGCTCTTGCGCCCATAGGAGACCTCGTTGCCGCCTAGGATCAGCACCCGGGCCCGGGGCCGCGCGCGCAGGATTTTCGGCAGCGCGCGCATGAAGATGTGAAAGCCGCGCGCATGTTCCAGGTTGCGTGCCAGATAGGTAAAGACCTCGTCATTGCGGGTCAGCGGCCGGTCCAGCCGCCCCAGGCCCAGCTGCACCTGCGGATCGGGGCGCAGCAGGTCGGTGCGGATCCCGTCGTGGCAGGTATAGAACTTGTCGTGGAAACTGGCGGGAAAGACATCCCGTTGCCAGCGGGTCGGCACATGCCCCAGATCGACATGCTGGATATTGGCATAAGGCACCGCGTTGCGGGCCTCGAGCAGGAAGGGCGAATGTTCCGAGGGCTTGTCATCGGGGTCGAACCCGACCAGTCCGCCCTCGCTGATGTAGAAATATTCGAAGAAGCCCAGCAGCGGCACGTCGGGCCAGATCTGCTTGAAGAACAGCAGCTCGCCCCAGCCGGTATGGCCCAGCACGATATCGGGGCGAAACCCGGCCTCGCGTTCCAGGTCCCGGGCCGCCATGGCGGCGCCGAAGCCGGCACCGGCGGCCTCTTCCCAGGTCTTGGACAGGCCATAGGCGCCCTTGGCGGGCTTGTGATGCGGCTTGTAGACCACCGTCCGGACACCGGGGATACGCGGCGCCGGGCTGCGCTGGGTCAGGAACACCAGCTCGTGCCCGCCCTGGGCGGCCAGCCATTGCACCAGCTCCCGGTACTGGCCCGGCATGTTCTGATGGACAAAGAGGATCTTCACCGGATCAGCCTCTCCAGATAGGCGCCATAGGCGTTCTTGGCGAACAGCGCCGCCCGCGCCCGCACCTGATCGGCGTCGATCCAGCCCGCCTCATAGGCGATCTCCTCGGGGCAGCCGGTCTGCAACCCCTGCCGCTCTTCCAGCGTGCGCACGAAATTGCCCGCGTCCAGCAGGCTGGCATGGGTGCCGGTATCCAGCCAGGCATAGCCGCGGCCCATGGTCTCGACCCTGAGCTGGCCCTGTTCCAGATACATCTGCAACAGATCGGTGATCTCCAGCTCGCCCCGGGGCGAGGGGGTCACTGCGCGCGCCCTTTCGGGGGCGGTGCCGTCGAGGAAATAAAGCCCGGTCACCGCATAGTTCGACGGCGGCTCCTTGGGTTTCTCGACGATGCGGCGGGCGATGCCGGCCTCGAAGGCGACCACGCCATAGCGTTCGGGATCGGCCACGTGATAGCCGAAGACGGTGCCGCCGGTGGCATGCGCATCCGCCGCCGCCAACAGTTTCGGCAACCCGTGGCCAAAGAAGACATTGTCGCCCAGCACCAGCGCGCTGGGGGCGCCGTCCAGGAAATCCTCGGCCAGGAGATAGGCCTGCGCCAGCCCGTCGGGGCTGGGCTGGACCACATAGCTGAGCGAGATCCCCCACTGGCTGCCATCACCCATGGTGCGGATGAACTGGTCCTGGTCCTGCGGCGTGGTGATGACGCAGATCTCGCGGATGCCCGCCAGCATCAGCACGCTGAGCGGGTAATAGATCATCGGCTTGTCATAGAGCGGCAAGAGCTGTTTCGACACGGCCATGGTGATCGGATAGAGCCGGGTGCCGCTGCCGCCTGCCAGAATGATCCCCTTGCGTCCGCTCATGCCCGTTCTCCCAGCTCTCTCAATATCCCGGCCAGCCCGGCCCGCCAGTCGGGACGTCTAATGCCGAAAACCGCCTCCAGTGAGGCGCAATCGAGGCGGGAATTGAGCGGCCGGCGCGCGGGCGTGGGATAATCGGAGCTGGGAATATCGGCGACCTCGCAGGCGATCCCGGCCTGCGCGAATGTTTCGCGCGCGAAACTGGCCCAGCTCACATCCGGGGTGCCCGCGAAATGATAAGTGCCCGACTTGCCCGGATCCTCCAGCAACTGGCCGGCAATCTCCTGGCAGGCCGCCGCGATGTCGCGGGCCGGTGTCGGCCCGCCCAGCTGATCGGCCACGATGGTGAGCCGGTCCCGCTCGCGCCCCAACCGCAGCATGGTCTTGACGAAATTCGACCCATGTGCCGACACCACCCAGGAGGTGCGCAGGATCACATGCGCCCCACCCGCCGCGCGCACCGCCTGCTCGCCCGCCAGCTTGGAGCGGCCATAGGCGTTCACCGGCCCGGTCGCGTCGTCGGGATGCCAGGGTGCCTCACCGCTGCCGTCAAAGACATAATCGGTGGACACGTAGACCAGCGGCAGCCCGCGCGCCGCACAGGCCCGGGCGATGGCGCCGGGCGTCTGCGCATTGACGGTGGTGGCCAGCGCCTCCTCGCTCTCGGCCCGGTCGACGGCGGTATAGGCCGCCGCGATGATCACGGCTTCTGCCCCGGTATCCTCTATCCGCGTCACCGGATCGAAAGGATCGGTGAAATCCGCCAGGTCGCGACCCAGGCAGATGGTGCCGGGCAACCGCGCCAGTTCGCGCCCCAATTGCCCGGTCTGCCCGAATACCAAAACGGTCATGCCCCCTCCCCTGTCTTCATTCCGCCCCAAATACTCCCGCCGGAGGCGAGATTTTTCGACGAAAAATCTCTCATGCCCGCACCCCCAGCCGCTGGCCGACCCCGTCGCGGCTCTGCAGGGCGCGCCACCAGGCCTCGTTGCCCAGATACCAGGCGACGGTTTTCTCCAGCCCCTCCTCGACGGTGACGCTGGGCCGCCAGCCCAGCTCCTCGCGGATGCGGGTCGGGTCGATCGCATAGCGCGCATCATGTCCCGGACGGTCGGTGACAAAGGTGATCAGATCGGCATAAGCCTTGCCGTCAGCGCGCGGGCGCAGGTCATCCAGGATGGCGCAGAGGGTTTTCACCAGTTCCAGATTGGTCCGCTCGTTCTCGCCGCCGATATTATAGGTCCGCCCCACGGCCCCTCGTGTCACCACAAGCAAGAGCGCCTCGGCGTGATCCTCGACATAAAGCCAGTCGCGAATATTGGACCCGTCGCCATAGATCGGCAGTGGCTTGCCCGCCAGCGCGTTCAGGATGATCACCGGAATGAGCTTCTCGGGGAAATGATAGGGGCCGTAATTGTTGGAACAATTGGTCAGCACCACCGGCAGGCCATAGGTCTCGTACCAGGCCCGCACCAGGTGATCGGAACTGGCCTTGGAGGCCGAATAGGGCGAGCGCGGATCGTAAGCCGTTTCTTCGGTGAACCTGACCGCCGGATCGGCGGGCAGGCTGCCATAGACCTCGTCGGTCGAGATATGGTGGAACCGGAACGCCGCGGGCCGTCCCTGCCCCACCCAGTATTTCCGCGCCGCCTCGAGCATGTTGAAGGTGCCGGTGATATTGGTCTCGATGAAATCACCCGGCCCGTCGATTGAGCGGTCCACATGGCTTTCGGCAGCCAGATGCATCACCGCGTCCGGCCCGTGTTCGGCAAACACCGCATCCAGCGCGGCGCGGTCACGGATATCAGCCTCTACAAAGGTGTAATCCGGGTGATCCGCAACGCTGGCCACATTGTCCAGACAGGCGGCATAGGTCAGCGCGTCGAGATTGACCACCGCATGGCCATCGGCGATGGCCCGGCGCACCACTGCCGAGCCGATGAACCCCGCGCCCCCGGTGACAAGCAGTTTCATGCCGCGCCCTCCCAGACAAAGGGGCTGTCGAACTCGGCCAGGGCGGGGGCCGTGGCATCCTTGGCGCTCAGCACCGGGTTGCCATCGATCCCCCAGTCGATGCCGCAGCTGTCCCAGCGCACCGCGCCGTCACATTCGGGGGCGTAGTAATCGGTGCATTTGTAACAGATCTCGGTATCGGGGGCGCGGGTGACGAACCCGTGCAGAAAGCCCTTGGGCACCAGCAGCTGGCGGCCGTTCTCGGCGCTCAGCTCGACCCCGAACCAGTGCCCGTAGGTGGGGCTGCCCTTGCGGATATCGACCGCCACATCGAAAAGCGCCCCCCGCCCGCAGCGCACCAGCTTGTCCTGGGCATGGGGCGGCGCCTGGAAATGCAGGCCCCGGACCGAGCCCACCCGGGTGGACAGCGAATGGTTGTCCTGCACGAACTCCATCTCGATCCCGTGTTCGGCCAGCCGCGCCTTGTTCCAGGTCTCGCTGAAAAATCCGCGTTCGTCGCCAAACCGGGCCGGGGTCAGCATCAGCACCCCGGACAAGGGAGTCTTTTCCACCTGCATGTACACGTCGCCTCTTTGGAACTGTTTTCCGATCTTTAGCAAAACCGGGCCGCGGGTGTCATCCTTCTGCCCGTTTCCGGACCCAGCCCAGAAAAGCGGCGTCGGGCTTTCTCAGCCGCGGCGCGCCGGTGCGGGCCCAGACCCCGCGCCAATCGGCCTCGAGCGCATAGACATCCGCCCCCGGTATCAGGCGGCGGGCCTCTTCCAGCGTCTCGGCACGCAGCACCGGCGGGCGGGCCTCGCCCTCGACCAGCCCGCCGCGCGGGGCAAAGCGGATCAGGTCGCCGGGTTCCTCGCTCATCTCGTAATCGGGCAGGTGACCGGCCTCGATCATGTCGCGCAGCATCTTGCGGAACACCCGGCGGGGCGAGGCCGAGCCGGATTTCTTGAGCAGCGTGTCGACCGAGACGGTCCAGGCCGGCTGGCGCCCGCAATGTTTGCGCGCCAACTCGTAGATGCGCCGCTCCAGCGGTTTGCGCAGGCGAAAGTAATCGCGGCTGAGCGTCAGCACCGATTTCGACAGCACCGCGCGATAGAGCCAGTCGCTGAGCGTCACCGCCACGCTGACCATGCGACCGCCCCGCGTCTTGCGCACGATCTCCCAGCTCTCGATCAGGCCGAACCCGGTGGTGGTCTCGATCTCGCCGGTGACGATATTGGTGGTGATGCGGGTGCCCGCCAGCCGCTCGAAGGCCTCGCGCAGGCGGCGATAGGCGTCTCCGCTGGTCTCGCGATTGGTGGCGATCAGCAGGTCATGCGCCTTGAGCTGCACCGTGCGGCTGACCCGGCGGCCCGCGTTCAGCGCCGCCATCAGCTGGCTGATGCAGAAGATCAGGATATCCTTGTCATGGATGGTGGCCAGGCCCCGCATGCTGGGGGTGACGGTGATCTCGGTACCGTTGTGGTCGTATTGCAGGATGCGCCGGTCGGGCCGGGTCGCCAGCGAGAACAGCGGATGTTCCATGCTGGCGATATCGTCCTTGGGGATCGCATCGAAAATGTCGCAGACGAAGAAATCGCCCTGCTGGTGGCGATCAGGCAAAAGCCCCGCGCCCATTGCTGTCACTGCCCTGCTCATGGCCCTGCCTTCGGTGCCTGTTCTGCGGTCGGTATCCGACTCGTTTTCTTTCGTGGTTTTAGTGACACCACCCTAGAGTTATCCACAAGCCCGCACAACGGGGGTTCGGAGTCGCCTGATCGGGGGTTCGGAGTCAGTCTTTCGGGGGTTCAGAGTCGCCTGTCCTCGTGAATTTGAGGTTTACCAATTGATCATAAAGGGAAAAATAACAAATCTCCTGCCCTGTAACACATAGATAACACAAATCTAACATTACAAAAAAATCGCCAACCCGGTGGAAATGCGGTAAAACAGCCGCACCACACCCTTCATTTGCTTAGAAAATCCGCGTGACATGCGCCTTTTTCTTCCATGTGCCGTCTTTTCCGGTATCATGAGGAAAACACAGCACATCGAGCAGATTTCCCATGTCCAAGGACAGCACCCCCCTGCCCCCCTATTTCAACATCGACCCGGACGCGGCGCTGGCCGAACTGGACTTACCCACAGGCACCGAAGGGTTTGCCGCCATTGCCGAGGCCTGTACCCGCGGCCGCGCCGACCTGGCCAGCCGGGGCATGAACGAAGAGGGGCACAAGACGCTGCGCCTGTTTTCCACCTGGGAGATCACCCGCTATCTGATCCCGGTGGCCCAGGCCCATTTCCGCCGGGTGCTGAAACAGAACCCCGACCTGCCGCAGGGCCGATCGGAAACCGAAGGCGGCGCCAAGTGGTTCACCCTGGACGAGGTGCTGCGCCTGCGCGCGCATTTCGGGGCGCAGGGATCGAAGGCCAAGAACTATCTGCCCTACCGCCCCAAGGGGCAGCCCGCGAAACTGGTGGCGGTGGCCAATTTCAAGGGTGGCGTGGGCAAGACCAGCACGGCGGCGCATCTGGCCATGTCGGCGGCGCTGGATGGCTACCGGGTGCTGGTGATCGACCTCGACAGCCAGGGTTCCATGACCTCGATCTTTGGCGGCCGGGTCGAGGATGAATGGCAGACCGCCTTTCCCCTGCTGGCGCGTCATTACGGCGAGTATCTGCGGCTGGAGAACCAGCGGCGGCTGGACCGGGGCGACGCGCCCCAGCCGCTGGACGAGGCGCTGAGCGCGGCGATGAAGATGACCGCGCGGGATGTGATCCAAGCCACCCATTGGCCCAATATCGACCTGATCGGCGCGCAACTGAACCTCTACTGGGCCGAGTTCCAGATCCCGGTCTGGCGCATGGCCGCGCGGGGATGGAAGCTGTGGGATGCGCTGACCGACCGGCTGGCGGCCGACGGGGTGCTGGACGACTATGACCTGGTCTTCATCGATACGCCGCCCGCGCTGGGATATCTCACCATCAACGGGCTGGCGGCGGCGGATATCCTGCTGGTGCCGCTGGGTGCCTCGTTCCTGGAATTTGATTCCACCGGGCGCTTCTTCGACATGCTGCATTCCACATTCGCCAGTATCGAGGATGGCGAGAATCTCGCCGCGCGCGCGTTGGGGCGGCCCGAGATGGCGTTTGAATGGGATGCGGTGCGCGCGGTGGTCACGCGCTTCGACGGGGCACAGCAGGGCGAACTTTCGGCTCTGATGCAGGCTTATCTGGGCAAAACGCTCAGCCCGCACCGGCAGGATTTCACCGCCCTGATCGGTCAGGCGGGCGAACGGGTGCATGGCATCTACGAGGCCGATTATCGCGATTTCAACCGCGAAACCTATGCCCGCGGGCGCGAGACCTTTGACGCCACCTATGCGGCGTTCAAGCGGCTGCTGCTGGGGGTCTGGCGACGCGACGAGCTGGCCGCGCAGGCGGCGGCGGAATAACAGGGCCTAACAAGGGCAAACCCGGAGGTAGAGATGGCAAAACGCAAGCGACTGAGCCCGGCACAACCGGTTTTCCTGGATGGCCCGGTACCCGGCCAGCGGGCGCCCGAGACCAAGTCGATGCCGCTGGGCGCGGGGCAGGCGCCGATTGCCCAGGTGGCGGGCGATGCCTCGGCCCGGGCGGCGCTCGACGAGATGAGCCAGGCCATGGCCACGGCGCGGGCCGAAGGTCGGATGATCGAGCTGTTGCCGCTTGACGTGATCGACGAACGCCATCTGGTGCGCGACCGGCTGGAGCAGAATGAGGACGAGATGACCGCGCTGACCGACAGCCTGCGGGCGCGCGGCCAGCAGATGCCGGTCGAGGTGGTCCCCCTGCCCGATCCCGCTGGCGGGCGCACCCATGGCCTGATCTCGGGCTGGCGGCGACTGACCGCGCTGCGCAGGCTCTACAAAGAGACTTCAGACCCTAAATTCGCCACGGTGCGCGCCATGGTGATTGCCCCCGAGACCGCGCAGGATGCCTATGTCGCGATGGTCGAGGAAAACGAGATCCGGGTGAATCTCAGCCATTACGAACGCGCCCGGATCGCGGTGCGCGCGATGAAGGAAGGCGTCTATCCCAATCAGCGCGCCGCCTTGCAGGGGCTGTTTGGCAATACCACCCGTTCGCGCCGCTCCAAGATCGGCACTTTCATCCTGCTGGTCGAGGCATTCGACGCGGTGCTCTACTTCCCGTCGGCGATTTCCGAGAAGCTGGGCCTGGCGCTGGCGCGCGAGATGGTGCGCGATCCGGGCTTTGCCGATCTGCTCAAGGCGCGGCTCAAGGACAGCCCCCGCGACAGCGCCCCGGCCGAGATGCGCATTCTGGCCCAGGCCCTGGCCGAACGTCAGGCCCCCCCGCCCCCGCCGGCCGATCCCGAACCCCCTGCCCGGCCCCGGCTGCGCTCGACCGCGCAGAACCCGGCGGCTGGCGAACGGATCGTCACCCGGGTGACGCAGGGCATCGAAATGCGGTTCACCCCGGATCAGGGTCGTATCGAACTGGTGGGCGAGGGCGTCTCGGATCGTCTGGCCGAGATGCTGGAAGACTGGCTGAAATCTCTTTGATAGGGTCTGTTTCGGGCCCTTCGGGAACCTGGGGCAGAGCCCCCCACCCTGCCCCGCGATGTTTCGCGCGCGAAACATTTCAGTAACCAATCGCGCTAGCGCCCGACCCCGATATAGCACTCGAACCCGGCCTTGCGCGCGGCCTTTTCCGAATAGATGTTGCGCAGGTCGACCATGCGCGGGGTCTCCATCTTGCGCGCCATCTGCTTGAGGTCGAGGGCGCGGAATTCGTTCCATTCGGTCAGCAGCACCACCAGATCCGCCTTGCGTGCGGCCTGATAGGGGTCGTCCATCCATTTGACGCCGGGCAGCAGCGCCTCGCCCTCGGCCTGGCCCTGCGGGTCGACCACCCGCACCCGGGCACCGCCACCGATCAGGGTCGGCACGATGGTGAGCGACGGCGCCTCGCGCATGTCGTCGGTATTGGGTTTGAAGGTCACCCCCAGCACCGCGATGGTCTTGCCGTTGAAACTGCCGTCCAGCGCGTCGCGGATCTTCTCGACCATGCGGCTCTTGACCTCGTCATTGACCCGGATCACCGTTTCGGTGATCCGCATCGGAAAGGCATGGTCCTGCCCGATCCGGGCCAGCGCCGCGGTATCCTTGGGAAAGCACGAGCCGCCGTAGCCGGGACCGGCATGCAGGAACTTATTGCCGATCCGGCCATCCAGCCCGATGCCGCGTGCCACTTCCTTGACATCGGCGCCGACCCGTTCGCACAGGCCCGCCACCTCGTTGATGAAGGTGATCTTGGTCGCGAGAAAGGCGTTGGCGGCGTATTTGATCATCTCGGCGCTTTCCAGATCGGTGGTCAGGATCGGAAAGTCGCGCAGATAGAGCGGCCGGTAGATCTCGGCCATCACCTCGGCGGCGCGGGCGTTCTGGACGCCCACCACCACCCGGTCGGGTTTCATGAAATCCTCGATGGCCGCACCCTCGCGCAGGAATTCCGGGTTCGAGGCCACGTCGAATTCCGCCTGTGGGTTGGTCTTGGCAATCGCCTGCTTGACCTGCCGGTTGGTGCCCACCGGCACGGTGGATTTGGTCACCACCACGGTATAGCCGGTCAGGGCCTGCGCGATCTCTTCGGCGGCGGCCATCACATAGGTCAGATCCGCATGGCCGTCGCCGCGCCGGGTGGGGGTGCCCACCGCGATGAACACCGCCTCGGCCCCGTCCACGGCGGCGGCCAGGTCAGTGGTGAAGCTCAGCCGCCCGGCCGCCACGTTCCTGGCCATCAGCGCATCGAGCCCCGGCTCGTAGATCGGCACCTCGCCGGCATTCAGCCGGCCGATCTTGCCCGCGTCCTTGTCGACGCAGATCACGTCATGTCCGAAATCGGAAAAACAGATGCCGGAGACCAGGCCCACATAGCCGGTTCCGATCATGGCGATCCGCATAACCCCTACCTCTCTTGTCGTGCCGGGCTGCTCTTCCGGCCTGTTTACAATCGGCGGATCCGACGCCTGTTGCAACGCCCCTCTGCGGTGCCGGCTCAGATCCGGTAATAGTCGCGATACCAGTCGACGAAATGCTGCATGCCGGTGGCCAGCGGCGTGTCCATCCCGGCGCCGGTCAGGTCGCGCAAGAGCCGGGTCTCGGCCCAGGTGGCGGGCACATCGCCGGGCTGCATCGGCAGCATCCGCATCTGGGCCGTCCGGCCGCAGGCGGTTTCGATGGCGCGGATGAAGGCCATCAGCTCGACGGGCTGGCTGGCGCCGATATTGACCACGCGAAACGGCGCCACCGGGCTGAGACTGTCGTGATCGCCCACCGGCGCCGTGCCGGGCGTGGCCTCGGCCAGGCCCAGGATGGCGCCGACCAGATCGTCGATATAGGTGAAGTCGCGCCGCATCCGGCCGTTGTTGTAGACGTCGATCGTCTCGCCGCTCAGGATGGCGCGGGTGAACTTGAAATAGGCCATGTCGGGCCGGCCCCAGGGGCCGTAGACGGTGAAGAAGCGGAACATCGTCACCGGCAGGCCATAGAGATGGGCATAGGAATGCGCCATCGCCTCGTTCGCCTTCTTGGTGGCGGCGTAAAAGGACATCTGGCTGTCGGCCTTGTCGGTCTCGGCATAGGGCATCGCGGTATTGGCGCCATAGACCGAGCTGGTCGAGGCCAGCAGCATATGTTCGGGGGGATGGGCGCGGGCGGCCTCGATCAGCTCGTAGGTGCCCAGCAGATTGGCCTCGACATAATCGCGCGGTGCCTCGATCGAATGGCGCACGCCGGCCTGGGCGGCCAGGTGGATGACGCGGGCGGGGCGGTGCGCGGCAAAGAGATCGGCCAGCAGGCCGGGGGTTTCCAGCTTGCCGATGACGGGGACAAACTCCGGCCGGGCCTCGAGCTGCGCCAGCCGCGCCCGTTTCAGCGCCGGGTCGTAATAGGGGTTGAGAGAGTCGAGCCCCACCACCCGCCAGCCCGCCGCCAGCAGGCGCAAGCTCAGGTGATAGCCGATGAAGCCGGCCGCGCCGGTGACGAGGATGGTTCGCATATATGATCTCTAGAGGGAAATCCGGCTTGCGGTCAAACCCTTGCGGGGAAACAACCGCTGCTGACCGTGTCTGTTTCTGCGATCTGGGATGTTGTGATTTCGAGGCGGGGCAAATATCACGGAGAGACGAGCATACCGGGAAGATCACGCCGGAAATTCCACACCGGGAAATCACGGGGCAGGAGGGCCAGATGATGGACGCTATGAAGTTTGCGCGGACGATTACGCCTGTCATCCTGTGCGGCGGTTCGGGCATGCGGCTGTGGCCGCTGTCGCGCAAGAGCTATCCCAAGCAGTTCTCGCGCCTGATCGGGGACAGTTCGCTGTTCCAGGCCTCGGTCCGGCGGATGAGCGGCGAGGGCTTTGCCGCTCCGGTGGTGCTGACCAATTCCGATTTCCGCTTCATCGTGACCGAGCAACTGCTCGAGGCCGGGATCGACCCGGCGGCGGTGCTGATCGAACCCGAGGGCCGCAACACCGCCCCGGCCATCCTGGCGGCGGCGCTGTGGCTGCAGGCGCAGGATCCCGAGGGGCTGATGCTGGTCGCCCCTTCGGATCACGTGGTGCCCGACCCGGATCTGTTCCGCCGGATGATCGCCTCGGGCGTCGCGGCGGCCGAGGCGGGCCAGCTGGTCACCTTTGGCGTCGAGCCGACGCGGGCCGAGACGGGCTATGGCTATCTGGAGCTGGAGGCGGCCCCCGATGGGGCCGCGACCGGCCCGGTACCCTTGCGCCGCTTCATCGAGAAACCGGATGCCGAAGCCGCCGCCCGGATGATGGCGACGGGACGGCATCTGTGGAATGCGGGCCTGTTCCTGTTCTCGCCGGCGGCGATCCTCGCCGCTTTCGAGACCCATGCGCCCGAGATGATCGCCCCGGTGCGGCAGGCGGTCGAGACGGGGCGCCCGGATCTGGGCTTCTTCCGCCTGGCGCCCGAACCCTGGGCCGGGCTGGCCGATATCTCGATCGACTACGCGGTGATGGAGAAGGCCGACAATCTGAGCGTCGTGCCCTTTGGGCAGGGCTGGTCCGATCTGGGGGGCTGGGATGCGGTCTGGCACGAGATGGACCGGGATGCGCGCGGGGTCGCCCTGTCGGGGCAGGCCACGGCGATCGATTGCGAGAATTCGCTGCTGCGCTCGGAGGACGATACCCTTCAGGTGGTCGGGATCGGGCTGAAGGATACCGTGGTGGTCGCCATGCCCGACGCGGTGCTGGTCGCCGCCGCCGGGCGGACGCAGGATGTGAAACTGGCGGTGGCGGCGCTGAAGCGCAAGCAGGTCAAACAGGCCGAGACCTTTCCCAAGGATCACCGCCCCTGGGGCTGGTTCGAAAGCCTGGTGATCGAGGACCGGTTCCAGGTCAAGCGCATCATGGTGCATCCCGGTGCCGCCCTGAGCCTGCAAAGCCACCATCACCGCGCCGAACACTGGATCGTGGTGCAGGGCACCGCCAAGGTCACGGTCGGCGACACCGTCACCCTGGTGAGCGAGAACCAGTCGGTCTATGTGCCGCTGGGGGCGATCCACCGGATGGAAAACCCGGGCAAGGTGCCGATGGTGCTGATCGAGGTTCAGACCGGCAGCTATCTGGGCGAGGACGACATCATTCGGTACGAGGATGTCTATGCCCGGCAGTGACGCGGCCTGCCTGTGCGGCCCTTGACAGGGTCTGATATCGCCGGTCAGCGGCGGTGAAACAGGAAACCGATCGTCTGGAATACCAGGTCGAAATCGTAACAGACATTGCGCTGCCGCTGATAGATCAGGTCGAGACGGGCCTTGCGCGGCACGCAGCTGCGGGCATAGACCAGATCGGTCTCCTCGCGGGTCTTGCAGCGCGCCAGCAGCATGGTTTCGTGCTTGTGATAGACCAGCGTGGCGAGGCCGGTGACGCCGGGGCGCGATTTCAGGACCTCGGAATAGATCTCGGGAAACTGCTCGACATACTGGCGCAGGGGCGGGCGCGGGCCGACAAAGCTCAGGTCGCCGCGCAGGATGTTCCACAGCTGGGGCAGCTCGTCCAGGCGCTTGGAGCGCAACCAGGCCCCGGTGGGGGTGATGCGGTTGACCTTGTCGCCGCCCGAGACACCGGAATCCTCGTCGACCTCGGTCATGGTGCGCAGTTTCCACAGCGCGAAGGGCTCGCCCATCCCCTTCATCCGCTCGGCCACGTAAAAGACCGGCCGCCCCTGGCGGATCAGCAGCCAGACCAGCAGCGCGATGATGAAGGGCCAGAGCAGAAGCACCAGCAGGGAGGCGAAGAACAGATCGAAAAGACGTTTGCCAAAAGTCATCTTGAGTCCTGAATATTCCCGATATCCGGCTCTAAACTGCGCCATTGCGCAACAAGACAGGCCGGAGAGGCCTCGTCGGCCGCCACCGGAGACAGCCGGTTCAGCGAGGTGGTGTCAAGCTGAACCTGGGCGATCGTGCCCGGCTGCGGCAGGCGCGGGGTCCAGTGCAGCCCGGCGGCGTCCAGCAGGTTGCCCATTTCCACCATGCCGGGGGCCGCGATATTCAGCACCGGGGGCAGATCGGGGACCAGCATCAGGTCGAACAGGACCCGCGCCAGACTGCGCGGACCGATATAGCTGCGTCTCGGGGTGTGCCCGTCGGGGAACCGGTCCAGTGTGGTCTTTGGCGTCCACTTGCCCAGAACAGCGTCTATTCCGGCGATATTGCCGATCCGCAGGCAGCAGCAGGACACCCCGCTTGCCCGGGCCAGTTCGGTGGCGCGCTGTTCCATCTCGAGCTTGGCGCGGCCATAGGCATTGGTGGGCCGGGTCGAGGCCTGTTCGGACAGCAGCCCGGCCTGATTGCCGTAAACCGCCGCCGAAGAGGCCAGCAGGACCCGGGCGCCGGTCTGCGCGCCGGCCCGGACCGCCGCCAGGGCAAGGTCGATATTGTCGTCCAGCGTCGTGCCCGGGCTTTCGCGGCCGGGGATCACGCCGGACAGGCACAGAATGGCCTTGCGGCCGCGGGCGGCGGCGGCCAGCCTGTCGGGTTCCGTCAGCGGATCGAAGCTGACCCAGTTGTGCCGCTCGGTGGTCACGGGCTTGCGCGTATGCCACAGGATATGGTTCTGAGAGATCTCCGGCTTCCAGACGCAGCGCAGGATTCTGCCGATCCGTCCGGTCGCTCCGAGAACCAAGATATCGGGAAATTGCATGGGTGTTCTTGTAAGCGTTGACGGATCCTTCGATGCCGGTATTGTGCGCACACTCCAATGGCAAAAACCATTAACTTTACACATAGGCCGATCTGACAGATGAAGCATGTTGCAAAAACCGCCATCCTTCTGGGGGTGCTGCTGACTCTCTTCGGGTGCGGCCGCCTGCCGGCCGGCGCCCCGGCCAGCAGCGAGATCATCAACCAGGTCCAGGAAGAAAGCGGCGAATTCGCACTGTATCTGGTCAATCGCGCCTTTTTGCCCACCGTGTCGCAATGGCCGGCGACGGGGCGGCAGGAGCGCCTGTCCTGGCTGAGCCGGAGCCAGGGCGCCAAGACCCAGATCATCCAGCCCGGCGACACGCTGACCCTGCAAATCTGGGACAGCAGCGAAAACTCCCTGCTGACCACCGAGACCCAGCGCGCGGTGCCGCTGGAACAGGTGCGGGTGGCCTCGAACGGCACCGTCTTCGTGCCCTATGTCGGCGATATCAGCGTGATCGGCATGACCCCTGACCTGGCCCGCGAGCGGTTGCAGAGCGATCTGGAAGCGATCGTGCCCTCGGCCCAGGTGCAGCTGAGCATGAAGGAAGGCCGCGGCAACTCGGTCGAACTGGTCGGCGGTGTCGCCCGGCCGGGATCCTATCCGATGCCCGACCGCAACTATACGGTCCGCAGCCTGCTGTCGGATGGCGGCGGGGTCTCGTCGTCGCTGGTCAACCCGCAGATTCGCCTGGTGCGCGGCAACGCGATCTATGGCACCTCGGTCGAGCGGCTGCTGGACACGCCGTCCTATGACACGCTGCTGCGCGGCGGCGATCAGATCTTTGTCGAAGAGGACAACCGCTATTTCCTGTCCTTCGGGGCCACCGGCAAGGAGGATCTGCACCCCTTTACCCGCGATGACCTGTCGGCGATGGATGCGGTGTCGATCATCGGCGGTGTCAATGACAGCCGGGCCGACCCCAAGGGCCTGCTGATCCTGCGGGAATATCCCGCCTCGGCAGTCAGTCCGGGCACCCGCGGGCCGCGCAACACGCGGGTGGTGTTCTCGATCGACCTGACCACGTTCGACGGGCTGTTCTCGGCGCGCAACTTCCAGATCAACCCCAACGACCTGGTGCTGGCGACCGAGGCGCCGATCAACGATGTGCTCACCATCTCGAACGTGATCGGCAACTTCTTCGGGGTCTTCAGCCGCGCGGGCGTGCTGTAACGGTCTGCTCAGATGTCCGGGCCCGGCGGAAAACCGCCGGGTCTTTCACACTGCGGGGGCGGGCGCGGGGCCGCGTTGTAACATAGTTTCAGCCCCGGGGATCCGCGCTTGGCAAACTGCGGCTTTATGGATAAGACCGAAATCGGTTAACTGATTGACAGATATTTGTAATGAGACGCGCTTTGATCGTTCCAGCGACCGGTAGAGGGACGCGTATGCGTTCGGATATGCCGAAGGTTCCAGACATGATCGCAGGCGCCCTGCATGTGGTGCGCAGGCCCTTTCCCACGCTGTGTGCACGCGGTGGGGGAAACGGCTTTTCAGGCTCTGACACGGCAGGAAAGGCGCGGGCCGTCGCTTGGCCACGTGCCCGAGTGGAAAACGGATAAGCAACCGGAGAGAACGGACGATGTGTGGAATTGTCGGCGTATTGGGGCATCACCAGGCCGCCCCGATCCTGGTCGAGGGGCTCAAGCGCCTCGAATACCGCGGCTATGACAGCGCGGGGATCGCGACCGTCGATGGCGGGCGGCTGGACCGGCGCCGGGCTCTGGGCAAGTTGATCAATCTCAGCGACCTGCTGGTGCACGAGCCGCTGGCCGGCACCTCGGGGATCGGCCATACCCGCTGGGCCACCCATGGGGCCGCGACCACCCAGAACGCGCATCCGCATGCCCGGGGCAAGGTGGCGGTGGTTCATAACGGGATCATCGAGAATTTCCGCGCCCTGCGCGAATTCCTGGCCGATCAGCAGATCACCCCCGAAACCGAGACCGATACCGAGACCGTCGCCATGCTGTGCGACTGGTATCTGGCGCAGGGCGAGGCCCCGGTCGAGGCCGCCAAGAAGACGGTGGCACGCCTGGAAGGCGCCTATGCGCTGTGCTTCCTGTTCGATGGCGAGGAAGACCTGATCGTGGCCGCGCGCAAGGGCAGCCCGCTGGCCGTGGGCTGGGGCGAGGGCGAGATGTTCGTCGGCTCGGATGCGCTGGCGCTGGCGCCGATGACCGACCAGATCACCTATCTCGAAGAAGGCGACATGGCGATCGTGACCCGCGCGGGGGCCGACTTCCTGGATGCCGACCAGCAGCCGGTCGCGCGCCAGCGCAAGACCGTGCATGTGGATGCGACCGCCGCCGACAAGGGCGGATATCGCCATTTCATGGCCAAGGAGATCGCCGAACAGTCCACCGTGCTGGCCGAGGCGGTGAAATACTATCTCAGCAAGCGCGAGGGGCAGCACCTGCTGGAGACCCGGCTGGATTTCGCCGGGATCGACCGGGTGGTGATGGTGGCCTGCGGCACCGCCTCGCTGGCCTGTTTCACGGCCAAATACTGGTTCGAGCAGATCGCCAAGCTGCCGGTCGAGGTCGATATCGCCTCGGAGTTCCGCTATCGCGAGCCGCCGATTTCCGACCGCACGCTGGCGCTGTTCGTCAGCCAGTCGGGCGAGACCGCCGATACGCTGGCTGCGCTGCGCTATTGCGCGGGCAAGGCGGGCAGCATCGTGTCGATCGTCAATGTCGCCGAAAGCTCGATCGCGCGCGAAAGCGATGTGGCGCTGCCGATCCTGGCCGGACCCGAGATCGGGGTGGCCTCGACCAAGGCGTTCACCTGCCAGCTGGTGGTGCTGGCGGCGCTGGCCTTGCAGGCGGCGCGGCAGCGCGGCGTGCTGGACCAGGCGGCGCTGGCGGCGCATGTGGACCATCTGATGCGGGTGCCCGGGCAGGTGGCCGATGCGATGACCTGCGAACCGCAGGTGCATGCGATCAGCTCGCAGCTGGCGCGGTTCAAGGATGCGATCTTTCTGGGCCGCGGCGCGATGTATCCGCTGGCGCTGGAAGGGGCGCTCAAGCTCAAGGAGATCAGCTATATCCATGCCGAGGGCTATGCCAGCGGCGAGCTGAAGCACGGACCTATCGCGCTGATCGACGACGAGATGCCGGTGGTGGTGCTGGCCCCGGACGATGACATGTTCGACAAAACAGTCTCTAACATGCAGGAAGTGATGGCCCGGGGCGGGCGGATCGTGATGGTCAGCGACCCGGCCGGGATCAACAAGGCCGGGGGCGGCCTCTGGCAGACCGTGGCGATGCCGCGGGTGGACGGGCCTTTTGCCCCCATCGTCTATGCGGTGGCGGTGCAGCTTCTGGCCTATCACACGGCGGTGGAAAAGGGCACCGATGTGGACCAGCCCCGCAACCTGGCAAAATCGGTGACCGTGGAATAGGGAAACCCCCTTGATAGAGCCTGTATAGAGCCTGTTTTCGGCCGGATCTCAGCTCTGGCCGCGCAGGCCGCGCAGCATGGCGCTGGCCCGGCGCATCAGCTTCAGCCAGGCGATCGGATAGAGCCCCGCCCGCGGCGCCCAGTCGGTGGGCGGCGTGCGCGGGGTGGGGATCACCGGCTGCCCCGTGCGCACGGGGGCCTGCGGCATCAGGCTGTCCAGCGGCGTCCCGGCGCCGCTGCGCAGGAATTCGGCATCGCCCCGGCGGATCAGCGCGGACAGGATATCCAGATCCAGCTGCGGCGCGTGCAGGCGCTGGTCGACGCCCCGGCGGTTGAGATCCTGCCCCATCAGGTCGCGCTGGTGGCGGCCGGGTTCGAACGGATAGCGCTGGCCGCCATTGTAGAAGTCGATCCCGGTCAGGATGATGCGCCGCGCCCCCATGCCATGCGCCATCAGGGCGGCATAGGTGCCGGTGGTCGGCTTGCGGTCGTGCCGGGCCATCAGGGCGGCGACCTCGGCCTCGATCGCGGCGTCGCGATAGCGCATCACCCGGTAGCAGGCGCCGAACCGGCGCTGCCCGGCGCGGATGACGGCGGGGTTGTGGCTGCTCCAGGCCGCCAGGTCGTAATCCGCGCGACACCGCCAGAGGGTTTCGAACATGAAGGGCGCCACCCGCGGATCGCCGCCCATGAAGGCGAGATCCACCCGGCGGCCCAGATAGTGCATCGGCTCGAAGAAGAAATTGTTGGTGCGGACAATCCGGTCGGTGACCAGCACCTGGCCGGGGATCAGCCGGGTCAGGGACAGGCCGCCGCCGGCCACGACAAAGGTGTCGGATGTCATTTCCGGGCGTCCGGCTGTCCCGCGCGCGGTGCCGCCCGCAGCGTGTCGGCCATGGCCCGGAGCGCGCCATGCCCGCCCGGATGCGGCAGGATCCAGTCGGCCAGCCCCAGGATCTCGGGATGGGCATCCGAGGGGCAGGCCGACAGGCCGGCCCGCTCCATCGCCGCGCGGTCGTTGATGTCGTTGCCGACATAGAGAAGCTGACCCCAGTCCAGCCCGTGCCGGGCCAGCCAGCCGGTCAGGGCGGCCACCTTGTCGTCGGTGGCGTTCTGGACCTCGATCTGCAGTTTCTCGGCCCGGCGCAGCACCACCGGGTTGCGCTCTTTCGACAGGATCATCAGCCGCCAGTGCCCGGCCTCGCGCAGCAGCGACAGGCCCATGCCATCGCCGCGCGAGGTGCGCACGCTTTCGACCCCGTTCTGGTCGGTGATCACCAGATTGTCGGTATGCACCCCGTCGAAATCCATCACCACCGCGCGGATACGGCCGAGACGATCCGCCGCCGGGCTGTCCAGCCCGTGGCTGCGCGCCAGCTGGCTGCACAGGTCGAGATCGCGCAGGCTGTCGATCTCGACCGCCGGGTGATCCACCGGGCAGAGCGCCACCCGGCCGCAGAACCGGTTGCCCACCCGTTCAAAGGCGTCGGCCCGCACGCAATAGATCGCGCCGCTTTCGCGAAAGGCGGGCGGCAGGTCCTGGCGGCGCATCCTGGGGCCGGTCTCGTCATGATTGATGCCGGTGCCGAACCCCTGGGCATCGGGGCGCCAGAGGAACGAGTGATCCTCGATCACCGAGATCGCGCAATCGGCGCCCTGGCCCCGCATCGCGGCCAGGCAGGCCTCGATATCCTCGCCGGTGGTAAAGGGCGAGGTGCATTGCAGGAACACCAGCCGCTCCAGCGCGGGCAGATCGGCGCGCACCGGGCCAAGCGCGTGCAGCCAGCCGGATTCGGAACTGGCGGTATCGCCGGCCAGATCGGCGGGGCGGTGGATGATCCGGGCGCCATGCAGGCGGGCCTCGGCGGCGATGGCGGCATCGTCGGTCGAGACATAGACCGCCGCGACCGAGGGCGCGGCACGGCCCGCGCGCACGGCGCGTCCGATCAGCGAAACGCCGCCGACGGGGCGCAGATTCTTGCCGGGGATGCCCTTGGACCCGCCGCGGGCCAGGATGATGCAGGCGGTGGCCTCGGGGGCGGGGGCTGTGCCGGTCATGTCGATACTCTGTCGTCTTGCGCATTTGGCGCCACGGGGTCGGGTCGCGCCCAAGCGCCGCGGGCAGGCGGGCACAGGGTCCGGAACCCGCAGTCCGGTTACCTTTACAAACCGGGGGGCGCTGTGTAAATCCTTCGTGGATCTTGGATTTACCGGTTTTGCAGGATGCTTTTGCAGCTCAAGAACTCGTCTCTGGGTCGGGCGTTGTGGCGGCTGCGTCGGGCGGTCTGGCGGCTGGGCAAACGGGCGGCGGCGATCTATGAACGGATCCCGTCGCCGGCGCATCTGAAGGCGGCCAACCGCGCCCATAACCGGGAACAGCAGCGCATCCTTGCAGCCTTCGAACGCGGAGACAGCTGAGTTCATGACCCGGCCCCGACGCCTGCTGATCCTGTTCGGCGATGATTCCACCCTGTTCTTTGCCACCCGGATGCGGGCCCAGCTGCGCGCGGCCGACCCGGCGGCCGAGGTGAGGCTGGGCGCCTTTGCCGACGAGCTGGCCCTGTCGCCCCGGCAGCTGGCGCTGCATGTGCCCGAGGGGGATTACACGGTGATGGACCTTGCCGGGCTGACGGCGGCGGCGCGGGCGCCGGATCTGGATGCCATCATCGTCTGCAAGGTGCCCCGGGTGCTGACCGATCTGCTGATGGATCCCGCCTATCGCCAGAGCAGCGCCCGGCCCCGGATCATCGCCTTTCTGCCGGGGCTCGATTTCTTTCCCGACCGGGGTATGCGCAACCGGCTCTATTGCGACAGTGTCTACCTGTTTCCCCGCGATTACCTGCCACGGTTCCGGGCATTGCAGGCCGCGGAGCTGCCGTCGCAGGATCCGGACGGGGCGGGAAAGGCCCGGCGGGTGGGGTTCGGGCATCCGGCCTGCCTGCGCCCCGAGCGGGCCACGCCGCCCGCGCTGCCCGACGGGGATATCTATTTCTTTGCCCAGGCGCTGTCGCCCTCGACCCGGCGGGGACGGCTGCACATGCTGCGGGTGATGGCGGCCCTCGCCCGCGCCCACCCGGAGCGGACCGTGTGGATCAAGCTGCGCCACCTGCCCGAAGAGAACACCACCCATGTGCACAAGGAGCGGTTCAGCTATCCGGATCTGATGAAGGCGCTCGCGGTGCCGGACAATCTGCGCCTGACCGCATGCGACATGGACAGCGCGCTGGCCAAGGCCGCGATCGGGATCGTCTGCACCTCGACGGCGGCGATGGACCTGGTGCGGGCAGGGGTGCCGACGATGGTGCATCTGGACTATGTCGATGCCTATGTCGATCCCCTGGTGCCGCCGATGCGCGCCCTGTTCGCGGCCAGCAACCTGGTCGTCTCGCTGCGCGATCTGCTGCATCTGCGCTATCGGGCGCCCGATCCCGGCTGGCTCGACGGCATGTTCTGTCCCCCCGATCTGGGCGCCCGGGTCCTGCACGAGATCGACGCGGATGCGGCGCCCCGGCCCGAGGGGAGTGTTTGACACATATGGAAGGTCCGGGGTAACTCTCGGCTCAAGTCCGGGCAGAAAATCCCGGCCCCCAATTCTTTTAGGATTTCAATATGACGCAAGAGACCCGACCCGTTCAGATCATCGCCGAGATCGGGTGCAATCACAAAGGGGACATGGACATTGCCAAGGAGCTGATCCGCGTCGCGGCCACAGTGTGCAATGCCGATGTCGCCAAGTTCCAGAAACGCCATAACCGCGAGCTGCTGTCGCCCGAGGCCTATGACACCCCGCATCCGGTGCCGGCCAATGCCTATGGCGACACCTATGGGGCGCATCGCGAATTCCTGGAATTCGACACCGACCAGCACCAAGAGCTGATCGAGACCTGCAAGGCCCATGGCATCGCCTATTCCACCAGCGTCTGGGATCTGACCTCGGCGCGCGAGATGGCGGCGCTGAACCCGCCCATGCTCAAGATCCCTTCGGCCACCAACCTGCATTACGAGATGCAGAATTTCCTGTGCGAGAATTTCGCCGGGGAGATCCATGTCTCGACCGGCATGTCCACGGGCAAGGAAATCGCCGATCTGGTGCAGTTCTATGCCGAGCGGGGCCGGGCCGGGGATCTGGTGGTCTACAGCTGCACCTCGGGCTATCCGGTGGCCTTCGAGGATATCTGCCTGTTCGAGATCTGCAATCTGATGGAAAAATTCGGGTCCACGGTCAAGGGGGTCGGCTTTTCCGGGCATCACCTGGGCATTGCCGCCGATGTGGCCGCGCTGGCGCTTGGCCGCCGGATGGAGGCCCAGGGCAAGGGCCGGTTCACCCATATCGAGCGCCACTTTACCCTGGACCGTACCTGGAAGGGGACCGACCACGCCGCCAGCCTGGAACCCGACGGGCTGCGCCGGTTGTGCCGGGACGTGCGCAATGTCGATCAGGCACTGGCCTACAAGCGCGCGGAGATCCTGCCGGTGGAGCAGGTGCAGCGCGACAAGCTCAAATGGACGGCGTCCTGACCCGGCCGGAACCGGGCCGGTCGGCAGGGTCGCAGAGCGCATTTATTTATTTGCAACCTTGCCGAAATCGGCCTACCGAAGGGCCGAAGCCAGACGTTTCATTTTAAGATCATTAAGTAAGACATGTCAGAACAGCCAAGCCGCGAGCCGCGTCCGCAAGGAGACGAGGCGTGACAGACAAGGTGATATTTCGCTGTGCTGTATCCGCCGCGGTGGGGATCGGGCATCTGATGCGATGCCGGGAAATGGCGCGATATCTGCAATCCCTGGGCGGGCAGGCGGTGCTGCTGGGGCCGCCCGAGACGCTGCGCTCGGATCAGGATGCGCGCTTGTTCGCCGACTGGATCGAGGTGCCCGAGCGCGGCAGCTCGGCCGAGGACGCGGCCCGGCTGGTGGCGCTGTGCCGGGACCATGGTACCCCCTATGCGGTGATGGACGATTATCGCGGCGATCCCGAATATCAGCAGATCCTGCGCGACGCGGGCCTGCGCTGGCTGCAGCAGTTCGATGCCAGTGCCCCCTGGGAGTTTCAGCCCGACCTGCTGGTCAATGCCAGCCCCTATGAGCGGCGCGAGCAATACCTGCCCTGGCTGAAGGATCCGGCGCGCACCCGGACCCTGTTCGGGCCGCGCTACGCGGTGCTGCGCCCGGCCTTTGCAGGCATCGCCGCGCGGGCCGACGGGCGCCCGGTGCGACGCATTCTGGTGGCCTTTGGCGGCGGCGACGACCGGGGAGCCATCGCCACCGCGATCGCGGCGCTGGCGGGCCGTCTGGGGCCGGATGTGACATTGGTGATCGTGTCGGGGGCGGGCAATCCGCGCCGCGAGGCGGTCGCCGCCGCGGTGGCGGCCCTGCCCGCGGGCCAGGCCGAGTTTCATGTCAATCCGCCCGACATGGCGGGGCTGATGCGGGACTGTGATCTGGCGGTGATCGGCGGCGGCACGATGAGCTACGAGGCGGCGATCTGCGGCCTGCCGATCGTGTTCATGGGGCTGGCCCCCAATCAGGAACGGCCCTGCCGGGGCTGGCAGGATCTGACCGGGGCCCGCTATCTGGGCCAGGTCGGGACGGTGACGCCGTCCGAATTGCACGCGGTCGTGGCCGCGCTGGTCGAGGATGATGCCGCGCGGACCGCGATGGCGGCCGAGGGGCGACGCTTGGTGGACGGGCAGGGGACCAGACGGCTGGTCGAGGCCCTGCTGGAACGGGAAAGAGAACACGCATGAGTACTCAGAAGAAGATCATGGTGCTGGGCACCAATGCCGGTCAGGCGGATCTGATCCGCCACATGAAGGATCGCGGCTGGTTCGTGATCGGCGTCTCTCCGGTCGCCGGCGAGTCCGGGCAGGCCTATTGCGATGTGGTCGAGGCGATCAACATCGTCGATCTGGACGCGCTGGCCGAGGCGGCGCAGCGCCACCAGGTCGATCTGGTCTATTCGATCTCGTCCGATATCGCGATGACCTCGGTGGTGGCCCTGTCCGAGCGCCTCGGCCTGCCGCATTTCTATGACAGCGATTTCATCGCGCTGCTGGACAACAAGGCGGCACTCAGGGCGTTCCTGAAAGAGCACGACCTGAGCCCGGTGCCCTTCGTCGAGGTAAGCTACCCGGCGGCGGCGGCGGGCTGGGATCATTTCCCCTGCATGGTCAAACCCACCGATGCCCAGGGCCAGCGCGGCGTGGTGCGCATCGACCGGGCCGAGGATCTGGAACCCGCGATCACCCGGGCGATCGGCTTCTCGCGCAGCCGCAAGGCGATTGTCGAGGGCTTCCTCGAAGGGGTCGAGATCTCGTGCAACGTGATGGTCTGCGGCGGCCAGGTGCGGATGAAGGTGCTGTCCGAGCGCCTGGTGCACGGGCCCCATGCGCTTGGCGTGCCGCGCGGGCATCTGGTGCCCTGCAAGGATGTCAGCGAAGACAACCAGCGCGCCGCGCTGGAGCTGGTCGACGGGATCATCGCGGCGATGGGAACCCGGGACGGGGTGCTGTATTTCCAGATGATCGTGACCCCGGAGGGTCCGCGCGTGGTGGAGATTGCGCCGCGGTTGGATGGCTGCCACATGTGGCGCCTGATCCGGGCGGCGGAACAGGTCGATCTGATCGCCATGACCATGGATTGCCTGACCGGCGAGGGCACGCCCGAGGTGCTGCCCAACAATGGCGAGGGCGACCGCCACGGGCGCGACATGGAGCTGATGTTCCAGCAGATGGCGCCGGGCGCGGCCTTCGACCCCGAGCGGTTCCCGCAGCCCGAGGGCGCGATCTATCACGAGTATCGCTATGAGGCGGGGCAGGAGGTGCGCCCGGTCAACGGCACGCTCGAGGTGGTGGGCTATTACGTGAGGGAGACCCCATGAGCGGAGCCGTCGCCTCGGGCCTGATCGCGGTCACCGGCGCCTCGGGGTTCATCGGGCGTTATCTGTGCGCCGATCTCGAGGCGGCCGGATACCGGGTGCGCCGGCTGGGACGCGGGCCGGCGGACCAGGCCGAAGACCGGCAGACCGATTACAGCCGCGACAGCCTGGTGGCGGCGCTCGACGGGGCCGATGCGGTGATCCATCTGGCGGGGCGGCGGATGACCCGCGAAGACGCGCCGATGGACCTGGCCCCGTTCTGGGAGCCCAATGTCGCGGTGATCGGCGACCTGGTGCATGCCGCGCGCGAGAACGGGCTGCAAAAGATCGTGCTGGCCTCGACCATCGCGGTCTATGCGCCCGCCAGCGGTCTGCCCTATCGCGAAAGCGCGCCGGCGCGTCCGATCAATGCCTATGCCTTGTCGAAACTGATGGCCGAGCAGCATCTGGAGATGCTGACCCGGGCCCGCGGCCCGGCGGCGGTGGCGCTGCGGCTGGCGGCGGTCTATGGCCATGGCGAAAAGGGCACGCCCGCCTTGATGCGGTTTGTCGGCCAGGCCAGCGCGGGCGAGACCATCGTGCTGACCGGCAATGCCGATTACCGCATCGACCAGCTTTACGTGTGCGATGCCACGGCGGCATTCCTGGCGGCGCTGCGCGGCACGGCGACAGGGGTGTTCAACATTGGTGGCGGCCGGGCCATCCCGGTGGGCGAGATCGCCGAAACGGTGAACGCGGTGTTCGGCAACGCGGGCAATATCCGCTATGACACCGACAGCGACGCGCCGATGCCACAAACGGCGATGGCGCTGGACGAGGCGGAGCGGATGCTCGGCTGGGCACCGGGCTTTTCCCTGCGCGCGGGGCTTGAGGATTTCGAGCGCATGCAGCGACAGGCGGGGGGCCGCGCGGAATAGCCGTGGCCCGCCGGTGTTGCGGCACCCGGTCTTGGCCGTGCTCTGACATGGCGGCCTTGCAGGCGTGCCGCCCGATGCGTCGGGAATTTGAGGATCAGGGGTCGGAATGGAACGACTGACGACAAGAGTGTTGCGGCGGCTGGGGCGTCTGAAAGACGACGCCCGGCGGAGCTTTTCGACCGTGTCCGTCAATGACGAGGACGTGCCGGGGCAGCCGGTCGAGACGTTCCTGATCACCGCCGGGCAGGGGGCGGATACGCCGTCCCTGCAGATTTTCGGCGATCCGATGCACAAGAGCCGCAAGAAGCTGTTGCAGGAATACGGCCAGCAGCCGCTGGAGGACTATCTTGCCGCCGAGGCGCGCCACGGGATCGGCAATTACGTGCTGGTCGACCAGAGCGGGGACGGCTTGCGGATCATCACCGCACCGGGATATTGCGGCGGCTATTTCTGCGCCCGGGACGGGCGGTTCGTCGCCGGATCGACCCTGTCCGCGGTGTTGAGCGACCTGCCCGGGCCGGTCGAGATGGATCCGTTCGGGATCTGTTTCTGGTTCAGCTACGCGCCCCAGAGCAATTTCAACCAGATGCCCTTCACCACGGTGTTCAAGGATGTGCTCCGGCTTGTGCCGGGCGCGGTGCTCGAGGTGCGCAATGGGCGGGTGAGCGAGAATTACAGCTATCTGTCCCGCCCGTCACCGCTGAAAAAACCGATTTCCTTTGAAAGCGCGTTCAAGGACGTGATGGCGCAGCTGGCGCGTTATTACGGCAGCCGCGGCACCAACAAGATCGGGGTGATGTTCTCGGGCGGGGTGGACAGCCTGCTGATCTATCTCGGCCTGCGCTGGAAGATGGGGGTGGAGCGGATCCGCAACTTCTCGGTCGAGTTCTCGGGCAGCAACGGGCCCTCGCGCGCGGTGCCGGTCAGCAACCAGCTGGATATCGACCTGGAAATCCTGCCCGAGACCACATGGGACCGGCCCGAGGTACAGGCCGGGATCATCGACATGATGCGCCAGGAGGTCATCAGCGCGCGCAGTGTGCACCTGGCCCTGCTGGGGCAGGACCTGACCGATACCGACCTGCTGCACGGGCAGAACATGGATGCGCTGGTCAATACCAACATGACCATCCTGCATGCCAATCACGAACTGGGCTTTCTGTCCCGCGCCAAGACCCGCAGCATCAAGACCAATGCCGAGAAGGTCCTGCAATACGAGGCGTTCCTGACCAATCTCCAGTTCACCGACGAGTTTCTGGAAAACCCGGTCTTTCAGCGCCGGACGACGGATTTCTACGCCCATATCCAGGGGCCGGCCGATCCCGATCCCGAGCCGGGGCTGGACGGGATCCTGCGCGGCATGATCTCGCACCAGTATCCCAACCTGCTGTCGCCGGCGCATCATCCGCATGACCGGATGACCTATCTCAACCGCGAACTGGACCTGTTCAAGGCGCATGTGGGGCCCGGTCTCTCGCCGCGGATGTCGCTCGACATGGTCCGTTACCTGACCTATGGCCACCTGTCGAACAAGCGTCTGGCGACGCTGCCGGTGGGGCGCAACTCCCGCTCGGTGCTGGTGGCGATGAGCGGGCCGCTGCTGAGCTATTACCTGGGCCGGCCCAGAAACCTGCTGGATGCCACCGTGCCCAAGCGCGAAGTCTATGATCTGTGCCGCCGCTTTGCCGGGGAAACCTATCGCAAGCTGCGCGCCGGGCCGACGGTCGACGAGGTGAAGACCCTGTCGATGGACGCGATGGAGAAGATGGTGCGCGACCATGTGGCCTATCTCAACCCCGAAACCTCGCGGGTGCTGGCGGCGGTGACCGATGCCGAGACGCGCACCTATGTCACCCAGGTCTACGCGTCGCTGTGGAAGGCGCTGCACGGCGGTGAGGCGGAGCGGATCACCACCTTTCAATGGGGGCGCTGCCTCAGGGTGCTGAATCTCGAACTTATCATGGAAAACGCGGCCATCGCGGGTATAGATGGCTCCAAAGATTCCAAAGCCATTGTGCGATGACGAACCCAGAACGAACAGGACATGTTTCATGCTCACACTGAGAGAAGAACTTAGCAAAACCCACGGCATCGCGAATGACGGCAGCCCCTTCGTGATTGCCGAGATGTCGGGCAACCACAACCAGTCGCTGGACCGGGCGCTGGAGATCGTCGATGCCGCCGCCGCCACCGGGGCCGATGCGCTCAAGATCCAGACCTTTACCGCCGACAGCATGACGCTGGATCTGAGCGAGGGCGAATTCACCATCACCGACCCCAAGTCGCTGTGGACCGGGCGCACGCTCTACAGTCTCTATGAAGAGGCAAAGACCCCGGCCGAATGGCACAAGCCGATCTTCGACCGGGCCCGCGAGAAAGGCATCCTGGCCTTTTCGACGCCGTTTTCCGAGGATGCGGTCGAGCTGCTGGAAAGCCTGGATGTGCCGGCCTACAAGATCGCCTCGTTCGAGGCGGTCGACCTGCCGCTCATCCGCTGCGTGGCGGCGACCGGCAAGCCGATGATCATCTCGACCGGCATGGCCAGCGCGGTCGAGATCGGCGAGGCGGTCGAGGCGGCGCGCTCGGCGGGCTGTACCAACCTGACCCTGCTGAAATGCACTTCCAGCTATCCGGCCAGCCCGGAGAACACCAACCTGGTGACCATGCCGCTGATCGGCCAGACCTTCGGCTGCAATTACGGCCTGTCCGATCACACCATGGGCAATGGCGTGTCCTGCGCCGCCACCGCCCTGGGGGGATCGGTGATCGAGAAGCATTTCATCATCGACCGGTCCGCCGGCGGGGTGGACAGCGCCTTTTCGCTGGAGCCCGACGAATTCACCGCGCTGGTGACCGAGGTCAAGCGCGCCGCGGCGGGCATGGGCAAGATCACCTTTGGCGGCACCGCCTCGGAACAGGCCGGACGCCGCAAGCGGCGCTCGCTCTATATCGGGGCCGATCTCAAGGCCGGCGATGTGCTGACGCCCGAGAACCTGCGCCGTATCCGTCCGGGCCTGGGCCTGGCGCCGCGCCATTTCGATGCGCTGATCGGCCGCCGGGTCGGACAGGATGTCAAGCGCGGCACGCCGATGAGCTGGGATCTTCTGGACGACAAATCGTAAGGCGGGGTGAACGCTATGCTCCGCGAGAGCTTGTATCGTGTCAAAAGCGTGGTCGTCCGGAAACTGACCTATGGCGCGCCATTGCGGCTGAGCAAGGTGCTGTTGCGCTATAATCGCTACAAGCTGGCGAGCCAGCTGCTCTACTTGCCGGGCCAGTACAAGCCGGACTGTCCCAAGACCCTGCGGCTGAAGGAACGCGCCTATGAAGGGCTGGGCGATTTCGAGCGCGCCGCCGAGTACAGGGCCCGGCAGCTGCGTCCGCAGATGGCCGAACCGATCGAGCAGAAGGATTATGCCAGGCTGTTCGCCCTGATGGCGGAGATGGAGCGGACCTGCCGTCCGGCCCCATACAAGGCCGGTTACCTGATCGCGCAGCAGATGGTGTCCGAACCCGGGCGCCGCCGCCTGCTGGCGGCGGCTCTCAATACGCAGAAGCAATATACCGACAGCATCTTCCTGATCCATATCATCACTCTGTGCCGGGCGATGAAGGGCGCCTATCACCCGGCTGCCCGCCGGATCGTCAAGGAGCTGGCCAATCTCGAGGCCGCGCCCGAACTGCTGATGAAGCGGCGCACCAAGATCCTGCAGGACAGTCTGCGGATGGTGGACCTGATCGCCCGCGAGGCCATGGACTGGGCCAGCGAGGACGGCGATTACGACAGTCTGGTGGTCGCTTCGGCGGGCAAGAAGGAGAGCAAGGCGGAGAAGGCCTCTGCCAAGGCGGAGGAGAGCGGGGAGGCGGCCGAGGAGTCCTTTGGCGTGGCCGAAATGCAGGATTTCAAGGAACTGGCCCTGCAAGGCCGGATGCGCGACACCTATCTCGAGATCTGCGACAAGGATTTTGCCGAGGCCGAGACGCTTCAGGCCCGGATCAAGGCGATCCAGGACATGGTGCGCGCCAGCGTGCGGCATGTGCCCGATTACAGCAGCTCGTACCAGCTGGCCCGGACCCGGCTGGCGGAGATGAAGGCCGAGCTGGAGCCGCTGTTCGACGACAGCGCGCCCCGGACCGCGAAACAGAACACGGATATGGTTCTGGTGCTGTGCGACTATCTGCTGCTGGTCCGCCGGCTGGGGTTGGCCGCCGAGATCGACCGGGTGCATGCGCGCATGGAGGCGTTGTCGGAACGCGCCGAGATGTTGCCCTTCCTGTGGTCGGTGCCGGCCACCATCGCGCGCGATACCGGCGGGGTCGCCCTGTCCAGCCGCATCATGGCCCGGCTCGAGGGGCACAAGCCCAAGGTCAACCGGGACATGCAGAACTTTTTCCGCTGGGCGATGATCGCGCGGGAATATGAAAAGGCCAATGCCTTCTACAAGGTCCTGCCCAAGAACCTGCGCCGGCGCAGCGGCTTGCTGTATTATGCCAATATCCTGCAACGCCAGGGCCGGTTCAACGAGGCGCTGAACCTGGTCAAGGAAGTCTATGGGCAGATGCTGAGCAATCCCAGCACCGTGAATGCCTTTTCCAGTCACAGCCTGATCAAGCGGGTGGGCGAGCTGCGCTTCCTGATCGAGACCGCCAAGCATTTCCAATCGGTGCCGCAGCCCAAGAACCCCAAGGGGGTGCTGCTGATCGCGCCGCGCAATATCGACCATCTCCGGCGCAACCCGCTGATGGTCCTGCCGGAACTCAAGCGCAAGGGCTGGGCCGTGGTGCCGATCGTCGAAGGGTTCCTGCCGCGGGAACTGACCGGTATCAAGGAGATCGACGTGCTCAATGGCGCGCTCAATCCCAATATCGTGTTCAGCCCCGAGGCGGCCGAGGCGATGCCGGATGTGGAGGATTTCGTCTTTGATCCGGGCAATGCGACCCTGCGCTGGGGCGAGATCGACCTGGGGCATTCGCTGTGGGAAGACGCGGCGATCAACCGGCGCCGCTATTCGATCCACTGGCATTGCCCCGAGCTGCAACATTATCTGGGCGGGCTGGCCGACTGGACCCGGGCCGAGGCGCGGGTGCTGCAATATGCCCTGAAGACCACGCGCGACCGCAACCTGCCCGGTGCCTGTATCGCGCTGTTCAGCTGCCGCCTGCCGGATTCGCTGTTCCGTTTCTTCTGCGAGGAACACGGCGATCCCAAGAGCTTCTTCTGCCTGCAGGTCGCCAACGGGTACCAGAACTATTTCACCAATTTCTCGACCAATATCTCGCAGCGGTTCGTCATGCGGAACGTGACGCAATATCCGCAGGTGCGCTCGGGCAGTTTCCCGATCCCCGAGTTTTTCGAGAATTATTACGAACAGAAAAAGGGCGATATCCCGGCGATCATGGAACGGTTCATCGGGGTGACCAAGGTCAAGCGCTCGACCGAGGGCACCTCGGGGCGGCCCAAGGAGGCCCAGGCGCTGGACAAACGCCTGAAGGAATGGCGTGCCAAGGGCGGCAAGATCGCCTGTGCCTTTGGCAAGGTGGTGTGCGACAGCGCGGTGCCCTTTGACGGCGGCCCGGCGCATAGCAACATGAAGGACTGGATCAACCATTGCATCCGGACGGTCCAGGGCAGCAACACGCTGTTGCTGATCAAGCCGCATCCGCATGAGCTGAACAATCAGATCGCCACCTTTCCGACCGAGTATTTCCGCGACCTGCTGGACGAGCCACTGGGCGAGAATGCCGTCTTCATGGGGCATCGCTGGTTCGACATGCATGACATGCTCGAACGGATGGATCTGGGACTGGTCTATAACGGGACCACGGCGATCGAGCTGGGGATCATGGGCGTGCCCTGTGTGCTGGCTGGCCATTTCGCGCCGATCGACTATCCGATCGGCCATGTCTCGGTGCGCGACCGGCAGGAGTTCGAGGCGTATCTGCGCTTCGAGAAGCCGGCCGAAGTGGCCCCCGATCTGCGCGAGCGGGCGGCGGTCTGGCTGGATTACATGGCAAACGAGGAGTTCACCCAGGCCTATCGCTTTCATGCGCGCCCGGTGACCAACAAGGTGCTCTACCCGCCCTACTGGTTCCAGGACGATGTCAAACGCCACCAGAAGGCGCCGGACCCGGCGGTCATCGAACTGGCGGGGCGCGCCCTGGGGGAGCGGTTCGAGCCGGGGTTTGCCGCGGCCGCCGTTCCGGTTTAGGATCAGGGCTTTTTGGACGCATACCAGACGAGACAGATATGAAGATCACCCTTTCCAGCCCCCTTTCCACCTTGCCCCGGCCACCGGCGGGGGGGCACGCGATTTCTCGGGCCGACCAGAGCGGTCGGCGCCGCGATCATGTAGCTTTCGAAGAACAGCCGGCGCGGTTTGTGGGCGGATCAGCTTGTTGATCCTCGTATGGCAGGGCAAGAAGGAGCAACGTTTTCAATGGGGATAGTTAAGATGGTACGTTCGGGGGAAACCCTAAATGGTACGCCGCGGCGCAGTGAGTCACATCACCTCATAACCCATGGCCGGTCACGGCATCTGCTGATCCTGCTCAGTGCGACCGGGACCAAGCCGAGCCATTTCAACCTGTGGAAGCTGGCCGATCAACTGCCCTATCACAAGCTGTATCTGCGGGTCCCTGTCAACGACTGGTATCAGAACGGGGTTCCCGGCCTGGGGTCGAACCTTGACGAGACATTCGACAGTATCCGGCGGCTTGCGGATGGGCTGAAGGTGAAGCGGATCGGGGTCTGCGGCAGCAGCATGGGCGGCTATGCCGCGCTGCTCTTCGCGGCGAAACTGGGCGGCGCGGCGCTGGCCTTCAGCCCCGAAACGCGCCTTGGTCTGCCCTATAGCCGCTCGCTCAAGATGATGCCGCCGGGAACGCCGCACCGGTATGGCGACCTGCATGACATTCTGGCCGGGGCGAAGGAAAAGCTCCATATCTACACCGGCGAGATGGATCCGGTCGATTTGTACTGCGCGGCCCTGGTCAAGAAGCTGGATACGGTCAATATCGTCACCCTGCGCAATGACGAACATACGGTCATGCGCAACCTGAATTTCTCGGACCGGCTGGTGCCCGCGATCCGGGCGATGACCGAAGGGCAGCCCATGCCCACGCTGGTGGATCGTGGCAATGCGCTGGAGATCAAGGAATTTCCGCGCAGCTTCTTCCGGGGCTGGGTGCATTACCTGAACAAGGATTACGTGCGGGCCCGTGCCGAATTGGAAAACGCCCTGATCCAATACCCGATATCGGCGCGGGTCAATTACCTGATGGCCCGTCTCAATCTCAAGGAAGGGCATCCGGAACGGGCGCGCGAGCATGCCGCCATGGCGGCGGCGCTGACCCCGGATTTCGTGGAACACCGCTCGTTGTTCGCCCATTGCCTGCGCATGACCGGAGATCTGGAGGAAGCCGCCTTTCACCACCGGATCATCCTCGAGAAATGGCCCGACTATCACCCGTCGCATTTCGATCTGGCACAGATCTGCAACCGGCTGGATGACAAGGAAGCGGCCAAGGCCGGCTATGCCGAGGCATTCCGGTTGCAACCGTCGAATGCAACCTATCGCCGCATGGCCCTGAAAGGCTGATCCCGGCAACCGGACGCGCGCCCGGGACGCTTCATGCGGATCCGGGCCGCGTCGTTGCCGGGCGGAAAGGAGAGGGGATGTGCCGTGACGCCGGGACCGACCGTGATATGGGCGCGCGCACCAGTCGCGCGGGGAGCGCCTGATGTCGTGTGACCCCTATCCGTCGAGCCTCTGCGGCCCCAGTCATCACATCCTGCCCTGGGAGGGCAGTTCCCCGCGGCCGATGGTGGTCTTCTTCGGGGCCAAGGATCTTGCCGAAGGCGTATTCAACTTCTTCCAGCAGGGGCGCGAGTTGAAGGCGCACAGGTTCTTCTTCAACAATGGCGAAAACCACTGGTATCAATACGGGATCCCCGGTTTCGCCGACAGCGACGCGGCGGTGCTTGACCTGCTGGCGCGCTGGCGGGAGGTGTTGCAGGCGACCAGGATCTACATGGTCGGGACCTCGATGGGGGGCTATGCCGCGATCCGCTACGGGGCCGCGCTCGGGGCCGATATCCTGGCCTTTTCGACCGACGCGGTGCTCAATGCGCCGCAATCGCAGAGCGCGGCGCATTTCACCGGCACGCAACCCCCCACATGTCCCGACCTGCGCCCGCTGGTGCGGGAGGCGGCGCCGGATCTGACCCTGATCGTGGGAGAGCGCGACCTGTCCGACCTGAAGTCGGCGAGGGATCTGATGCGGGTTGCCCGGATCAAGGCGATCTCGATGGTGGGCGGCAGTCATGTCATGCCGACCTTCCTGTCGCGCCAGGCCCGGCTGGGTCCGTTGCTGCGCGATTTCGTCGCGGGCAAGGGGGTCGTGGTCGAGGCCGGGACCGGCCGGGCGCTGACGGCAAAGGGATATGTGGAACAGGGGTTCGAGGCGCTGTGCGAGGCCCGTTCGGACGGTGCCGATTGGGACCGGGTGGAACGGCTGACACGGGCCGCGCTCGAGGCCTATCCCAACGGTGAGGCGGCCCAGGCCCTGCTGGGCGAGGCGCTGTTGCATCTGAACCGTCCGGCCGAGGCGCTGGCGGTGTTGTCCCAGGCGGCGGTCGGCTGTGGCGATGACGTGAACCTGCTGTTGCTGCTCTGCGTTGCGCTGCGTCTGAACCAGGGCACCGCGCGGGCCAAGGCGATCTGCCAGGGCATCCTGGAAAAACAGCCCGGACATGTGCGCACGCTGATCTCTCTTGCCCTGACCCATATGGCGGATCGCGAGTTCCAGCCGGCCCGGTTCTGCCTGTTGCGGGCCCTGCGGCGGGAGCCGGGCAACGCCGCCGTCCGGCGGCATCTGGCAAAGGTGGACCTGAAGCTCAGGGCGCTTGGCCAGCTCGCCTGATCCCCGGCGGGGATAGGCTCCTCAGCGAGACCTCTCGAAGGCAAGCACGCGGGAGTCGAGGTGTTGGGATGATTTCTCGACCGAGGTGAGGAATTCCAGCGGGTGGGGGCGGAGGCGCAGCGGCGCCAGCGCCCGGACGTAATGATCCACCGGGTGGGCCCAGCCGGATTCCTGATAGCGCAGCGATTTGTCGGCCACCAGCACATGGATCAGGGCGATTGCGCCGGGCTTGTGCAGCAGGGACGTGATCCGGTCGAAGAACACCGCTTCTTCGTCAGGATGGATGTGACAGGCCACGTTGAAGGCGAAAAGCAGGTCCGGCGCGGCGGCGATGGCGGCATCCAGGGTGGTGTCGAAAGTGCCCAGCAGCGGCTGCCGCTCGGCGACCCGGTCGGCCCAGGCCGCGCTGCCATTGTCGATCAGCGCCTGCGCGATATCGAGGCCGATATAGCGGCCCGGCGCCAGGTGGGCCATGACATGGGCGCCGATCCGCAGGGTGCCGCAGCCGAAATCGCAGACCGTCATGTCCTGAGGCAGACCCCCGGTGCCGCCGGTGAGGGCGTCATGGATCCGGCTGATCAGCTTGAAGGGGGATTTGCCCATGTCGCGCCAGTCGGCGCGCTTCAGGTTCTGGCCCAGGCTGTCATGCGCGACGCCCCGGTCGATCTTCGGCACATAGACGGCCTCGAAATATTCCGAGAACCGCTTGCCCGGATTGTCTTTCAGCCAGGCCTGGTACCCGGCATCGAACCGTGCGTCATCCGAAGGGTCCTGATCCATGGAGCGTCTCCTGTTCCTGTACCCGGCGCCCGGCTCGCCCCCCCTCAGAGCAATCTGAACAGGGCCTCGGCAAACTCCCAGTCCTCGGGCGTGTCGATGTCCTGGGTGCGGGCGCGGGGCATGATATGCGGGCGGGATTGCGGGCCGAACATGGGGTGTTCGTCGAGGAACGCGTCACGCCGACCCCAGTAGAACATGCCCGCGTCGTGAAAGGTTTCCGCCAGATCCTGGCTGCGGGTCTTTGCATGTTCGGGGAACAGCATCTCGACCCCGCCCCGGCCGGTCTCGACCATGGCCCGCTGCGCCGGATGGGCAAAGGTGGCGGCGGCGAAGACGAAGCGGGTGTCGTCGCGCTCGGTCAGCGTGGCATGGGCGGCGCGCAGATCCTCGGCGCGCACGAAGGCGGCGGTGGCATAGATGCAGCAGGCCATCTCGACCGGGCGACCGTGGATCTCCTCCATGGCGCGGATGGCATGGTTGATCACCACCCGGGTCGGGCTGAAATCATCGGCCAGATTGTCAGGACGCATGAAGGGCACCTCGGCCCCCGCGGCGCAGGCCACATCGGCGATCTCGGCGTCATCGGTCGAGACGATCACGTGGTCGAACAGGCCCGAGGCGCGGGCGGCTTCGATCGGCCAGGCGATCATCGGCTTGCCGCCGAATTCGCGGATGTTCTTGCGCGGGATGCGCTTGCTGCCGCCACGGGCGGGGAGAAGGGCGATCTTCATGAAATCCTCGGGTTGGCGCGCCCGCGGAAGGTGGCGGGCGGGCCGCTGAAAAGACAGGCGCGATCGGCGGCAGGAGCCGACCCCGAAGGGTCAGCCCTGGCCAATCTCTTTCAGGCCGTCCCGGACCATGGCGATCACATGGGCCTGGTCCGCATCGCTGAGCTGCGGATGCAGCGGCAGCGACAGGGCGCCGGCATAATAGTGCTCGGCATTGGGGAACTGGCCCTCGCGGAAGCCCAGCCCCTGGTAATAGGGCTGCGTGTGGATCGGGATGTAATGCACGTTCACGCCCACCCCGTGTTCCCGCAGGAACTCGAACAGCCGGCGGCGCAGGGCGGCGCGGTCGGGCCCGTCCTCGGCCAGGTGGATCGGGTAGAGGTGCAGCGCCGAGCGGTTCTCGGCCTCGCGCTTCTGGATCCGCACGGCCATGTCGGCAAAGGCGGCGTCATAGGCCTCGGCCCGGGCATGGCGGATATCCACGAACTCGGTCAGCCGGGTCATCTGGCTTGCGCCGAGCGCGGCCTGCATATCGGTGATCCGATAGTTCAGCCCCAGCTCTACCTGCTGGTAATACCAGGGACCGTCGCCCTCGCGGGTCATCAGGTCGGGCTGCCGGGTCACCCCGTGCGAGCGCAGCAGGTCCAGACGGGTCGCCAGGTCGCCGGAGGCGGTGGTGACCACGCCGCCTTCGGCGGTGGTGACGATCTTGACCGGGTGGAACGAGAAGACGCAGGCATCCGAATAGCGGCAATCGCCGACCGGGCCACCGTCATAGCTGGCACCGATCGCATGCGAGGCATCCTCGATGATGTGGAAGCCGTATTTCTGCGACAGGGCGTGAATGGCCTTCATGTCACAGGACTGGCCGCCGAAATGCACCGGGATCACGATATGGGGCAGGGTGCCCGCCGCCTCGGCCTCGGCCAGCGCCTGGGCCAGCTTGTCGGGGCACATGCACAGGGTGTCGAGGTCGATGTCGACGAAATTCACCTCGGCCCCACAGAGCAGCCCGACATTGGACGAGGCCACGAAGCTGTTGGGAGAGGTCCACAGGCGCTTGCCCGGTTCCAGACCCAGGCCCAGGCATGCGATATGCAGGGCCGAAGTCGCGCTGTTGACCGCGATGGCGTGGGGAATGTTGCACGCGGCCTTGATGCTGTCCTCGAACCTCCCGACCGCAGGGCCCTGGGTCAGGAAGTCCGATGTCAGCACGTCCACGACCGAGGCGATATCCTCGTCCGTGATCCACTGCCGACCGTAAGGTATCATTTTGCGAACCCGGTCTTTTCGAGCAGGTCGATGATCTCTTCCTGGTTCAGGAACACCGGGTTGGTGCCCGAGTTGTATTCGAAATCCGGGCCGGTCGGCGTGCCTTTTTCACCCAGGCGGGTGACCGAGAAGTCGACGTCGAGATCGGTGAACTTGATGGTCGGGATGATCGAGAAGAACTCGTCGAACTGATAGGTCTGGTGCGCGTCCTCTTCGGGGCACATCACCTCGTGCAGCTTCTCGCCGGGGCGGATGCCGACGACACGCTGTTCCAGACCGGGGGCCATGGCGGTGGCCAGGTCGGTGATCTTGGTCGAGGGGATGCGCGGCACGAAGATCTCGCCGCCCCACATGCGCTCGAAGGATTTCAGGACGAAATCGACGCCCTGGTCCAGGGTGATCCAGAAACGGGTCATGCGCTCGTCGGTGATCGGCAGGTGATCGGTGCCTTCCTCGATCATGCGATGGAAGAACGGGATCACCGAGCCGCGCGAGCCGACCACGTTGCCGTAGCGGACGACACAGAAACGGGTGTCACGCGAGCCGACGGTGTTGTTGGCCGAAACGAACAGCTTGTCCGAGACCAGCTTGGTGGCGCCGTAGAGGTTGATCGGCTTGGCCGCCTTGTCGGTGGACAGGGCCACGACCTTCTTGACGTTGTTGGCGATGGCCGCCCGGGTGACGTTCTCGGCACCGGTGATATTGGTGCGGATACATTCGATCGGGTTGTATTCGGCGGCGGGAACCTGCTTGAGCGCGGCGGCGTGCACGACATAGTCGACGCCTTCCATCGCTTCCATCATCCGGCGTTCGTCGCGCACGTCGCCGATGAAATAGCGGATGCGATGTTCGCCGGGGAATTTCTGTTGCATTTCGAACTGCTTGAGTTCGTCACGGCTGTAGACGATGACGGCCGAGGGGTCGTAGTCCTGCAGAACCCTGCTGATGAAACGGGTACCAAAAGAGCCTGTACCGCCGGTTACCAAGATGCGCTTATTGTTCAGCATATAATAGTTTCCATTCGATTCTGAATTTTGAGTGTCTGATAACAGTCGTTCGCCTCGAACCCAAGCCAACATTTAGGGTCGCCGGGGCAGGAGCCCGGGTGCAGCTATTGTTACAGAAATTCCGTTTGTGCAAGGTGGTTGTTGACGATGCTGTCCGGTTTGGCGGGCTTGCGCTTGCGTTGTCAAGGGATTTTATGCCAACTCACCTCATGACGACTTGCATGTTCCGTACATCTCGGCGATTGCCCGGCCATCTGCCCGGTTGGCGACCTGTTGACCGCGCCGGCCATTGAAGAGCATCCGAGTGAACATGTCTCCCTCTCCCCGCGTTTCCGTGATCACGCCGGCATATAATGCGGCCGCGGTGCTGCCGCGCGCGGTCGCCTCGGTACAGGCGCAGAGCCTGCGGGATTGGGAGATGCTGGTCGTCGATGACGGGTCGACGGACGACACCCTGGCCATCGCCCGCGCGCTGGCGGCGGGGGATCCGCGCATCACGGTGATGGCCCAGGCCCGCAACGGCGGTCCGGCGACGGCCCGGAACCGGGCCCTGGCGGCAGCGCGCGGCCGGTTCATCGCGTTTCTGGATGCCGATGACGCCTGGTTGCCGGAAAAGCTGGAACGCCAGCTGGCGTTCATGACCGAACACGGCGCGGGGCTGAGCTATACCGGTTTCTGGCGGATCGCAGCCGGTCGGCGGTGGCAGGTGAATGTGCCGGGCTCGGTGACGCGGGCGCAGCTGTTGCGGGGTAATGTGATCGGATGCCTCACGGCTATCTATGACCGCGAGGTCTATGGTACGGTCGAGATGCCGGATCTGCCGATGCGGCAGGATTATGCCCTGTGGCTGGATTTGCTGAGCCGGAAGGAGCCTGCCCTGGGCCTGGACCTGCCGCTGGCCGAATATCACCGAACGCCGGGCTCCTTGTCGGCCAAGCGGTTCCGGGCGCTCGGCGCGACCTGGCGCCTGTACCGGGATCATGCCGGGCTGTCGGCGCCCCATGCGGCATGGTGCTTGTCGAACCATCTGGTCAGGCGGCTGATACGGGGGTGATGATGCGGGCTGGGGTCAGGGCAGCCGAAACGGAGGGGACCGGGACCGGCGTGACCGTGGCGATTTCTACGCTGGGATCGCGCGTGGGCGGCCTGAGCCTGCCGCCGCAGATGGCGGGCATCTCCTATCTGGTGCTGATCCAGCGTCCGGGCAAGACGGTGACCACCGCGCTGCAGGCGCGCGGGGATGTCCGGTTCGAGACGCTGGAGACGGTGGGCCTGTCCTACAGCCGCAATGCGGCGCTGGCCCTGGCGGACGGGGCGTTCGTGCTGTTTTCGGATGATGATCTGGAACTGGACCCGCAAGGCATCCTGGCCCTGCGCGACCTGCTTGTGGCCAATCCGCGCCTGACCTTTGCAGCGGGCTGGCGACGCGAGCGCCTGCCGCGCAGCGGTCGACGGGCCGGGATCCGGCGCCTGGGCCTGTTCAATTCGGGCCGGATCTGCGCCCCCGAGCTGTTGGTCAGGCGCCGCAGGGTGATGCGGGCGGGGATCTGGTTCGATCCCAATTTCGGGATCGGGGCCCGTTACCCGGTGGGCGAGGAATATGCCTTTGTGAGCGATATGCTGAAGGCCCGCCTGCGCGGGCAGTCGGTGCCGATCGTGACCGGTTCGCACCCGCATGAAAGCACCGGCGACGACTGGATGGATGACAGGTTGCTGGTGGCCCGGCAGGCCCTGTTGCGGCGGGTCTTCGGGATCCGGGCGCCGGTCATACGGATGCTGTATGCCATACGGCACCGACGCCGGCTGGGCGGGGCCGGTGCCGCGCTGCGTTTTGGCCTGGGATACTGATCCCGCGCGTCCGGTGCCCGGCGCGGGCCGCGGTCACTTTCCCTGCCGGGCGGCACACAGGCCCACGGTATCCAGCAGGCGGGCCGTTGCCGGCAGGCGGGCGGGCACCCCGGCAAAGGCGCTGTGGCGCACCAGGATACAGATCAGATCGGCCTGATCCAGGGCCTGCTGAAGGTCGGTCAGGACAATGGGCAGATCCGACAGATCCGCGGGCAGTGCCTTGATATGGGGTTCCACCGCCAGCACCTGGCAGCCGAGCTGGCCAAAGGCGCGGGTGATCTCCAGCGCGGGGCTTTTGCGCAGATCGTCGATATCGGGCTTGAAGGCCAGGCCCAGGCAGGCGACCCGGACATCCGACATCGCGCGTTCGGGGGCCTGGGACAGCACCTCGAGGATGGCGGCCTTGCCCTTGTCCAGCACCCAGCCGGGCTTGGCATTGTTGCGTTCGCGGGCGGCGCGGATCAGCTGCGCCTCTTCGGGGGCCGAGGCGACGATGAACCAGGGATCGACCGCGATGCAATGGCCGCCGACCCCGGGGCCGGGTTGCAGGATGTTGACGCGGGGATGGCGATTGGCCAGCGCGATCAGTTCCCACACGTCGATGCCGAACCGGTCGCAGATCATCGACAGCTCGTTGGCAAAGGCGATCTGGACATCGCGCGAGCTGTTTTCCACCAGCTTGCACATCTCGGCGGTTTCGGCGCTGGTGGCGATGCAGTCGCCCTGGACCACCAGCTTGTAAAGCGCGATGGCCATCTCCGAGGCGCGGGCGCTCATGCCGCCGATGATGCGGTCGTTCTCGACCAGTTCGCGCACCACATGGCCGGGCAGGACCCGTTCGGGGCAATGGGCGATCTGGATGTCGGCGGCGTCTCCGGCCTGTTGCGGAAAGCTCAGATCGGGACGGGCCGCGGCCAGCCATTCGGCCAGCTGGCGGGTGGCGCCCACCGGCGAGGTGCTCTCCAGGATCACCAGATTGCCCGGCGCCAGCACCGGGGCGATGCTGTGGGCCGCATCCTCGATATATTTCAGATCGGGCTGGAACTCGTCCCGGAACGGGGTCGGAACCGAGATGATGAACGCATCGGCCGGTTCCGGGGTCAGGGTGGCATGCAGATTGCCGTCGTTGACGGCCTTGTGCACGATCCCGTCCAGTTCGGGTTCGACGATGTGAATCTGTCCGGCATTGACCGTATCCACCACATGGGCAGAGACATCGACGCCGATCACCCGGCTGCCATAGGCGGCAAAAACCGCAGCTGTGGGCAGGCCGATATAGCCGAGACCTATCATGGAAATACGGTCGAACATTCTGTCTCGAGGTCCTTGTGAATAAGTGTCCGGGAGCGGTTCAGGCGGCCAGATGCGCCGCGATCCGGGCGGCGGCGCGGCCATCGCCATAGGGGCTGCGGGCCTGGGCCATGGCCGCATAGGCGGCCGGGTCGGTCAGAAGACGCAGCGCCTCGGTGCGGATTCGGTCGCTGCCGGTTCCGACCAGGCGCACCGTGCCCGCCGCGACCGCTTCGGGCCGCTCGGTGGTCTCGCGCATGACCAGAACCGGTTTGCCCAGGGCGGGCGCCTCTTCCTGGATGCCGCCGGAATCGGTGATCACCAGCCGCGACCGGTGCATCAGCCAGACAAAGGGCAGATAGTCCTGCGGCGGGATCAGGTGGATATTCTCGACGCCGCCGAGGATCCGGGTCACCGGCCCCTGCACATTGGGGTTGAGATGCACCGGATAGACGATCTGCGCCGGGCTCTGCTCGACGATCTGGCGCAGGGCGGTGCAGATGTCCTCGAAACCGGGGCCGAAATTCTCGCGCCGGTGACCGGTCACCAGGATCAGAGGCCTGTCGGGGGACAGGAAATCGAACTGCTGACGGAGGTGATTGTCCAGGTCGGGCGTGGCCTCGATCCGGGCGACCACCTGCTGCAGGGCGTCGATCACGGTATTGCCGGTGACATGGATGGTGTCGTCGGCCACGTTCTCGGCAAGAAGATTGTCGCGCGCGGTCGCGGTCGGGGCGAAATGCAGCGAGGCCAGGCGCCCGATCATCTGGCGGTTCATCTCTTCGGGCCAGGGGGCGTGAATATTGCCGGTGCGCAGCCCGGCCTCGACATGGCCCACGGGGATCCGGGCGTAGAAGGCGGCCAGCGCCGCGGCCAGGGCGGTGGTGGTGTCGCCATGCACCAGAACCCGGTCATAGCCGCCCTCGGCCAGCGGCGCGCGCAGCGCCTGCAGGACGCCGGTGGTAATATCGGTCAGGCTCTGGCCCTCGCGCATCAGGTTCAGATCCAGATCGGGGCGGATGTCGAACAGGTCGAGCACCTGGTCCAGCATCTGCCGGTGTTGCGCGGTGACGCAGATATCGACCCGGACATCGGGGCGCTGCCGCAGCTGTCCGATCACCGGGGCCATCTTGATGGCTTCCGGGCGGGTTCCGAAGACGACGAGGATTTTCACGGCGGGGACCCTTTGGACTGGCGGTTGCGCGAGCGTACTTTGGTTATCAATTTCAGGATCGAATGCAATCGCCAAGCGCCCCGCAGGGCGGACTATCTTGTCATCGAGGGGGCGCGAAGAGGTTGGCATTCGATATTGCCGCGGCCTGCTCCTGCAATGCGGCGCCCCGCGCGCGGGCGGCCTGCGACATCGCCCGCAGCCGGTCGGGGGCGGTGATCAGGTCCCTCAGGGCGCGGGCGGCGGCGGCGGTATCGCCGGCGGGCACCACCTGTCCGGCGCCGCTGTCGCCCAGCAGGGCGGGCGGCGTGCCGAGATCGTAGCAGATCACCGGGCGCCCGGCGGTCAGCGCCTCGAGCACCGTGCGCCCGAAGCTTTCGGCGAAATGGGACAGGCTGAGCACGATATCGGCCTGGGCCAGGGCGGCGGCTGGGTCGGGACAATATCCCGCGTGGCGCATGTTGCGGGGCAGGGGGCCCAGGGCGGCGAGATCGGTGCTGTCGGGGCCGATCAGCAGGAATTCGGCCGGCAGGCTGGCGCAGGCGCGGGCGATCGCCACCGCATCCGCGACGCCCTTGCGGGCCGTCAGGCTGCCGATGAGCGCGACGCGGAGGCGGCCTTGTGGCGCAAAGGACAGCTTTGCCAGGGCCGCATCCACCCGGTTGGGCAGCAGGGTCACGCGGTTCGCGGGCAGGTCGAGCCAGTCGATCACCGCCTGCGAATTGGCGATGAAACGGTCCGCGAGTTCCAGCATATAGGTCCGCAACTCTGCCGGGCCGAGGCCCAGATCGAGACAGAGGCGCGGATCCTGGGCCGGGAGTTCGCGCACATGCACCACCGTGGGCACCCCGGCGGCGCGGGCCGCGCGCAGGGGGGCGTCCAGCACCAGGGTGTTCTGGTGCAGCTCGACCGCGCCGCTGTCCCGGATCAGCCGGGTCAGCCGTTCAAGGGTGCGGGGATGTGGCGCCACGCCGCCGAACAGCCATCCGAACGGCAGCACATGCAGCCGGTGCAGGCGCGGACGCAGGGCGGCCAGATAGTTTTCGTTCTCCAGGTTCGGCAGCACCAGCGAGGGGGTGAAGCCCGCCGCCACGGCCCGGTCGAGTACATCGAGCAGGCTGCGTTCGGCGCCAAAGATCCGGGCCCGGGCTTGGTGCCCGAAGAACAGCAGCGCCTTGCCCGGGGCGGGGGGTGGCAGATCGCCGGCAAAGACCGGCGTGGGGTCGGCCCCGGCGGCGGCCCCCACCCGCAGATAATGGGCGAGCGGCGGGCCGTCGGCCTCTTGCAGCCCCTGCGCCATGCGATAGCCGGTGGTGCTGAAATCCGGGCCGGGGTCGCGGCCCTCGGCGGCGCCCTGATCGCGGTAATGGGACCAGGGTTCCAGATCGCGGGCGCGCAGGTCGGGATAGCTGCGCAGATACCAGGCGGCGTCGAATTGCGGCGGCAGGGCGGTCTCTTCGGCGGCTGTGTCGGTCAGGGCCAGGGCGGCGGGGGCCGGGAACGGGCGCCGGTCGGGCAGGCGGGGCAGGGGCAGGGCGCCGTCCTCGCGCATCCGGTGGTGCCAGCGCCGGGCGGCCATGCGATAGTCATGGCGGGGACCGGCATGCTGGCTGTGCAGACCGGTTTCGCTGTTGCGGGTCAGCGATCCCGGATGGCAGCGTCCGAAGGAGAGCGGCAGTCCGGGCGAGACCTCGGCAATCGCCTCTGGTCCGTGCTGGGCCAGGATGCGTTCGTGATATTCGGTATCGGCCCCCGCCCTGACGCGGTCCCAATATCCCAGCGTGTCGCGCAATTCGGCCCGGATCATCAGCGAGGAAATGTTGCGATGCACATATCCCGTGTCGCCCCACCAGCGGGTAAAGCGCAGATCGGGCGTTGCGCGCACCCAGTGCGAGATGCTGGCCATCCGGTCCGGGGCGCGCAGCAGGGCCCCGGCCTGCCGGGCGATGCGGGCGGGATGGGCCCAGTCGTCGGCGTCCAGCACGGTGACAAACGCGCCGCGCGCGGCGGCCAGTCCGATGTTGCGGGCCGGATAGGCCCCCGGTTCGGCACTGCCGTCCAGCAGGCGGATCCGGGGATCTCCGGCCGCGTGGCGGCGCACGATCGCGGCGGTGTCATCCCGCGAGCCATTGTCGATCACTAGGATTTCCAGTGCCTGCCAGCTCTGGTCCCGCAGGCTGCGCAGGGCGGTGCCGATGGTCGCCTCCGCATCCCGGGCGGGCATCAGCACGCTGACCAGCGGGCCGCCACGGCGGGGCAGGGCAGGGCCTGCGCGGTGCAGCCTGTCAAAGGCCGGAGCCTCCCCCGGCGCCACCCGCACCCCGCCCAGCCCGGCATGGGCGAACAGCATCTGCATCCGCCAGCGCCAGCCGGGACCGTGCCCGGCACGGGCGGCGGCCAGATTGGCCGCGGCCAGGTGCAGATCGGGGCTGCTGCCCAACAGGTGCCGCGCGATCCGCAGCAGGGTCCCGGCCCGGTCCCGGTCTCCGGCGATCAGGGCGGCCTCGGTCGCAAGCAGGGCCGGATCGGGCAGGCAGAAGCCGCCGATCAGCTCGGTTTCGGGGTCGAGCGGACGCAGCAGGGCCTCGGCCTCGGCCCAGTCTCCGTGCCGGGCGGCCGCGCGCGCCTGCGCGATCCGGGCCCAGGCGCGTTCCGCCGGTGCGCCATGGGCAGCAAGCGCCCGGAGGTCGCGGGGGCCGGCCTCGAGCAGCCCCAGGCGCCGGTCCCGCTCGCGGGTTGCCGCGAAGACCGCGCAGGGCAGGCGCCCTTCGCGGCGCCCGTGGCGCAGGTAATGGCGCAGGGGATCCATGCCGGAGGCGGCCACATCCGGATAGCAGCGCAGGTACCAGTCCGGGTCGAAAAAGGCGGGTTTGCACCGGGTCATGGCGGGGGACTCCGCGGCAACGCAAGAGGGTGGAATGGGGACAGTCACACTTTACATCGCGGAAAATCAAGGTCATTTAACCTTGGGTTCCAGGGGTTTTGACCTGTATCGAAGTTGAATGACGGAAGAATGAGATGACACCTTCGAAACACGGGTCCGGTTCCGCCGCGCCTGCCCCGGCGATCCTGGCCGAGATGCAGCGCACCATTGAACGCCTTTATCTGTCCCAGCAGGATCTCAAGCAGCAGGTCGGCGCCCTGGGCGCCATGCATCCGGTGATCTGCCGCAGTCCGGGCCGGCCGGGCCCGGGGACCCGGGCGCTGATGCGCCTGCATGGCGGGTACCGCCGCCGCTATCAGGCACGGGCGATCCGCGATTGCGGCCTGTTCGATGCGCCCTGGTATCTGCGCCGCAACCCGGATGTGCGCGCGGCGGGCGTCGATCCGGTTGTGCATTTCCTCGAACATGGCGCCCGCGAGGGGCGCGATCCGGGGCCGCATTTCAGCACGATGTTCTATCTGCGGACCTATCCGGACATCGCCGCCAGCGGCCTGAATCCCCTGTGGCATTATCTGACGGTCGGCTGGCGGGAACAGCGCGCGATCCGTCCCGGCATGCTGTCCGAGGGATAGGGATGGCCAATTCGTCCTGGAAACTGCCGGATCGTCTGGCCTATGTGGTCAGTCACAGCTACCCCTATTCCAGCAATGGCTATGCGGTGCGCACCCATGAGGTGGCGCGCGCGCTGGGGCAGCTGGGGCATGATGTGGTGGTGATCAACCGCCCGGGCCGTCCCTGGGATATCGACGGGTTTTCCCGGCGCCGGCGGATCTCTCCCGAACAGGTCATCGATGGCGTGCGCTATGTGTTCCTGCCGATGCCCGCGGGGGTGGGCCGGGGCTTTCGCGACCGGATGCGCGGCGCCGAGCGGGGGCTGATGGAGGCCTTTGGGATATTTCGCCCCGCCGCGGTGATGGCGGCGTCGAACTGGCAGACCGGAGAGCCCGCCCAGAACGCGGCCCGCCGCTGGGGGGTGCCGTTCTTCTACGAGCAGCGCGGGTTCTGGGAACTGTCGCGCGCCGTGTGCGAGCCGGGTTATGAGCGGACCGAAGACTATGAGCGGGACCGCCGCAACGAGTTGCGCGTGGCGCAGCGGGCCGAGGCGGTGTTCACCCTGAACGCGGCCATGCGGGACGAGATGGTGCGGCAGGGCGTGCCGGGCGACCGGATCGAGCTGGTGCCGAACGGGGTATCGGCGCTGACGGCGCAGAGCCGGGGCGCGGCCGGCGAGGTGACGCGGGAAGGTATCGGCTGCGGCGCGCGCCATCTGCTGGGTTATTTCGGGTCGTTGAGCGCATACGAGGGCAGCGAGGACCTGATCCGCCTGCTGGCGCGGCTGCGCCGGGACGGGGTGGATGTGGCGATGATGATCGTGGGGTCGGGCGCGGCCAAGGGACTGATCGGCACCGGCCGCCAGACCGAGGTCGAGACCGGGATCACGGCGCTGGCCCGGTCGCTGGGCGTTGCCGACCATCTGCATCTGGTGCCCCGGGTGCCGCAACAGCGGATGGCCGCGTATTATGCCCTGGCCGATGCCATGATCATGCCGCGCCGCAGCCATGCGGTGACCGAGCTGGTCGCCCCGCTCAAACCCTATTCCGCCGCCAGCCATGGGCTGCCGGTCTTCATGAGCGATATCGCCCCGCTGGCCGAGATCGCAGGCGACATTCACGCGGTCCTGTTCCCCGAGGGCGATATCGAGACCCTGGCCGGGCAGGTGAAGCGGATGCTGGAAACGGGCGCGCATCCGGCGCGGACGCAGCCGCTGGCGGCCGAACTGCTCTGGTCGCGCCGGGTGGCCCCGATCTCGCGGCATTTGCAACGCGTCGCCCGGTCGGTGCCGGCGTTGCCCCTGGCCCCGGAAACGGGCGACAGGGATCTGGCGGGCGGCGTGCCGGGTTTCGACCTGGCCAGCGTGCCGCAGGCGGCGCTCAGGGATATGGTCCTGGCGGGGCCGATCGCCGCGATCGGACCCTGCGCCCATCTGGCGGGGCGCGAGCTGCGGCGCCTGACCCGGAACACGCTGCTGGCCGAGCTGGCCACCGGCCCGGTGGGGCATTTCATCATCGACTGGCGCGGGTTGCAGGAGGCGCCCGGCGAGTGGGACGGATTGTGGTCGATGCAGAACATGCGCCTGAACCGGCAGATCATGGATGCCTGCCGGATCGCGGTCGCCCGTGGCTGGCGCCTGCAGGTGACGGGACCGGTGCGGCGGGGGCAGGCACCGCTCTATCGCACGGTGAGCGCGGTATTCGAAGAAGTCCTGCCCGAGGGCCGGGCCGATATCCGGGAGGCGGCACAATGAGGGTTGCGGTTCTGGCCGAGCAGAATTTCAACCTGATCGACGGGTCGACGATCTGGTTGCTGAACACCTGCAAGCTGCTGGCGCTGCAACCGGATTTCGACACCGACCTGCTGCTGCGGCACAGACTGACCACCCGGCTGCTGGCCGATGAGCTGCCCGCCGGGATCACCCTGCGCGATGCCGAGGTGCTTTGCGCGGCGGCGGGGCGGCCCGGACCGCTGGCCGAAGGCGGGCTCAATATCGCGGATCTGCCCGGGATCGTGCTGGCCTGGGAGGCGCGGCACGGCGCCTATGACCGGATCTTCGTGCGCGGTACCGAATTGCTGACCCGGCTGCTGGACGAGCCGGCCTTTTGCGACCGGATCGTGGGCTATGCGCCCAATGCGATCCCGGATGTCACCCAGCCCGAACCCGAATGGGTGCAGTTCGGGCGGCAGCGGCGGATGCCGGTCGTGGTGCAGAGCGAAACCGCCAAGCGGGCGCTTGAAACGCTTTCGGATTATCCCGCCCATGTGGTGCATGCGGTCCCGCCCGTGGTGTTCCAGGATAGCCCGCCCGAGGCCCGGCACGACGGGCCGGCAACGCTGTGCTATTCGGGCAAGATCGACCTGCAATACGGTCTCGACTGGCTGCTCGATCTTTGCGCGGATCTCGAGACCCGCCCCCCCACCGAGGGCGAGGTCCGCCTGCGCCTGATCGCCGGCAAGGATACCCGCCGCAAGGCGCATCCCGATTTCTTTGCCGGGATGGACCGGCTGCGCGCCCGGGTCGCCCAGGGCGATCTTGCGCATGTCGAGTTGCATTCGAACCTGCCGCATGTGCAGGCCAAGGCGCTGATGGCAGGGGCCGATTTCGCCTTTTGCCTGCGTCACAACCGCTATGACGACGTGATCGAGATCTCGACCAAGATCGTCGAGTTCTGCGCCATGGGGGTGCCGCCGATCCTGAACGACAGCGAGTTCAACCGGTCGCTGTTCGGCGCGGATTATCCCTATCTTGTCGATATCTCGCAGGGCGATATCGTCGCGCGGATCCGCGGGATCGTGCAGCAGCGGGGCACCCCGACCCATGATCTGGCCCGCGATCGCGCCTTGCAGATCGCCGGGCGGTTCTCGGCCCCGGCGCTGGCCGCCAAGCTGGGGCGCGCGATCCGCGGGCATGGGCGGCCGGGCGTCAGCCTGAGCCCCGCGCCGCGCCATATCCTGATCGCCACCCACGAGCGGAAATTCCTGCGCCAGATGACCGACCGGCTGCTGGCCGATCCGGGTATCCGGCTGAGTTGGGAAACCTGGGCCAGCAGCGTCAAGCCCTCGGGGCAGCCGCATGTGCCCGCCGATGTGGATACGGTCCTGTGCGAATGGTGCTGCGAAAACGCCGTCTGGCACAGCCACAACAAGCGTCCGGGCACCCGGTTGCTTGTCCGGTTGCACCGGTTCGAGGCCTTCCGGGATTTTCCCGAACGGGTGCAATGGGACGCTGTCGACGGGCTGATCGTGGTGTCGGAGTATTTCCGCGACCTGATGGTGACGCGATTCGGCGTGGCGCCGGAGCGGGTGCATGTGATGCCGCAATATATCGACTGGCACGAATTGCAGCGTCCCAAGCTGCCCGAGGCGCGCTTTACCCTGGGCCTGGTGGGGATCAACCCGTTCGAGCACAAGCGCTTTGACCGGGCCATCGACTTTCTGGTGGCCCTGCGGGCCCGCGACCCCCGGTTCCAGCTGGCGGTGCGCAGCGCCATGCCATGGGAGATCGAATGGGTCTGGAGCCGGCAGGACGACACCCGCGCCCGGTTCGAGGCGCAGTTCGCGCGCATTTTCGCGGATCCGGATCTGGCCGGGGCGATCCGGTTCGACCCGGCCGGCCCGGACATGGAGGAATGGTATCGCGGCATCGGGACCATCCTGTCCAGTTCCGACACCGAAGGCTGCCATACGGCGGTGATCGAGGGCATGGCCTCGGGCTGTTTGCCGGTGGTTCATGACTGGCCTGGCGCGCGGTCCCTGTTTGACGGGCATGTCTATGAGCGGATGGAAGATGCCATCGCCGGGGTGATCGCATTTGCGACCGATGCGGATCAACCCGCCCGGCGCGCGGACTTGTCGCGGGGGGTGGCATGTTACGACCTGGAGCGTTGCGCCGAACGGCTGCTGACGCTTTAGGATCAGGGATCCTGGGCGTGTCCGGGGGTGCGGGCATACGCGCCACGGATGATCGGAAGTCGCATGAATCCGCCGATAGGCGCCAGGCAGTGCCCAGGGCTGGAAACTTTATGTTTGGTCACGTAAAAAAGTGTGTAGAATAATATGGTGTTTTGGATCATGAGTGCTGGGGGGCAAGAAGATACGCGACGCATGACGCGTTGTTCCAAACAACCCGGATAATTATCGTTAATAGACTGTCAGATCTTGTCGCAAGAGCTGGATCAAAGGAATTTTTGTTATGAACCGCAAGATTTTCGGTACCGATGGCGTGCGTGGCCGCGCAAATGTTTATCCCATGACCGCCGCAACCATTGTTCACCTCGCGACAGCGGTCGGGCATTATTTCGGCCGCGATCACAAGCGTCACCGGGTGGTGATCGGCAAGGATACGCGGCGGTCCTGCTACATGCTGGAAAACGCCCTGACCGCGGGGTTCACCGCCGCGGGCATGGATGTGTTCGCGCTGGGGCCGATGCCCACGCCGGCGGTGGGTCGTCTGACGCCCTCGATGCGGGCGGATATCGGGGTGATGATTTCGGCCTCGCACAACCCGCATTACGATAACGGGATCAAGTTCTTTGGTCCCGATGGCTACAAGCTGAACGATCAGGCCGAAGCCGAGATCGAAGAGCTGATGATGCGCGACCTGCCCCTGGTCGATGCCGAATATGTCGGACGCGTCACCCGCCTGAACGATGCGGTCAGCCGCTATGTGGAATATGTCAAGACCACCCTGGCGGAACGGGTGCGCCTGGATGGTCTGAAGGTCGTGCTAGATTGCGCCAATGGTGCCGCCTACAAGATCGCGCCGGAAGTCCTGTGGGAACTGGGTGCCGAGGTGATCCCGATCGGGGTCACGCCGAACGGCTACAACATCAACGAGGATTGCGGCTCGACCTCTCCGGCGCGGGCCGCGCGGGCGGTGCTGGAGCACAAGGCCGATGTGGGTATCTGCCTGGACGGCGATGCCGACCGGGTGTCGATCATCGACGAGACCGGCGCCGTGGTCGATGGCGATCAGATCATGGCCTTGCTGGCCACCAGCTGGGCGGCGACGAGCCGGCTCAGGAACAAGACGCTGGTGGCCACGGTGATGTCCAACCTGGGGCTGGAGCGGCACATGCACCGGCATGGCCTGCGGCTGGAGCGGACCCCGGTCGGGGATCGCTACGTGGTCGAAAAGATGCGGGCCGGCGGCTTCAACATGGGCGGAGAGCAATCCGGCCATATCGTGCTGACCGATTATGCCACCACCGGGGATGGCCTGGTCGCGGGGCTGCAGGTTCTGGCCGCGCTGCAGGAAAGCGGGCGCAAGGCCAGCGAGATCTGCCGTCAGTTCGAACCGGTTCCGCAAATGCTGCGCAACATCAAGATCAAGCCCGGGACCGCGCCGCTGGAACAGCTGACCGTGCAGCAGGCGATCACCCAGGGCAATGCCCAGTTGCACAAGAAAGGCCGCCTGCTGATCCGCAAATCGGGCACCGAACCGCTGATCCGGGTGATGGGCGAGAGCGAGGACGAGGGGCTGCTGAACGGTGTGATGCAGGTGATCGTCAACGAGATCGAGGCTGCGACCTATGCGCCGCAGCACCAGCCGCTGAGCGCCGTCGGCTAGAGCCTCTCCGTCAGGACCACGGCCACCGGACATTTCGTTGTGAAACGGCACGGCCCCTTGCCGGGGGCCGGCTGTCGCCGGGCATCGGTCGCTGTGCGGCGATGCTCAGATCCGGTTGAGCAGACAGGCGATATAGAGCGCGATGGTGCCGGCCGCGCTCTGGCGATAGGCGCCGGAGGCTTTCAGGGATTTCAGGCGTTGCAGGATCGGACCGCTGCGGGCGGCCTTGTAATGATCGAGCGTTTCCCGGGCCTGCGGCGTGAACCGGTGCGCGGATTTCTCGAGCGCCTCTAGACCGATTTCGTTCCAGTCCTGGAAACGCCCCTGCGCCAGCGCCAGAAACCGCAGCAGCTTGGCCCGCAGCGACAGGTTCGCGCCGATCTGGTTGTCGCCGTGCTGGCGATAGGACAGGATCGGCTCGGGGTCGTAGATGACCTGCCCGCCGCAGCCGGTGATGATCTGGTAGAGCCACCAGTCATGCGCCACGGGGGCGGTGGTCTCGTCCAGCGTTTCCTGCACCAGGGCCAGCGCCGCGTGATTGAGCACCATCGTGTTGCCGCCGCCGATCGACTGCACCAGCGCGTTCCTGAAATCGGGCGCATGGCGGAACTGCTGGGACAGGCCGATGGGGGCCAGGTTTTCGGCGCAGATCATCGTGCGCGCGCAATAAAGCCCCGGCTGGCCCGGCGGCAGCTCGGACAGCAGACGGACGGCGCGGTCCAGCTTGTGCGGGAACCAGATGTCATCCTGGTCGGACAGCGCCGCAAAGGCGGTCTCTGGCGGGGTCTTGCGCAGCAGAAACAGAAAGTTGCGGGCAAACCCCTTGCCCGGCCCTTGCAGCAGGCTGATCCGGTGGGTGCCATGGGCCTGTCTGAACCGTTCCAGGATCGCGGGGCTGTCATCCGAGGACCCGTCATCGGAGACGATCAGGGACCAGTTGCGATGGGTCTGGGCGACAAAGCTGTTCAGCTGTGTCTGCAGATAGGGGGCCCCCTGATAGACCGCCAGCAGGATACAGATTTCGGGCCGTTCCGAAGAGGGAGATGTGTCTGACATCATGGCGGATCGGGAACCTGGCTGCTGACCTCGTCCAAGGGGTGATCCATGCATCGCAAATAGTCGTGGCGAAAGTCCAGTGCTGTTTGCGGTCGCGCGACATATTGGGTTCCCCGCGGGTGTTGCGTCCTTGAGCGTGGGTGCGACCGGTGCATTGGCGTTTCCTTGAAACCTGACCTGCATAGTCCGGCGCCAGATCAGAGACGTAGGATGCGCCCATGCCCGACACATCACCGCGACTGAGCTTGCCCTATCTGCAACCGTCGCAAGCTCAGAAACATGTCACTCACAACGAAGCCCTGCAAAGGCTGGATGCCCTGGTGCAGCTGACTGTTGTGGCGATCGGGACCGAGACCCCGCCCGCCGACCCCGCCGCGGGGGATATCCATGCGCTGGGGGCCGCTCCGACCGGGGCCTGGGCCGGCGCGCAGGGCAAGCTGGCGCTGTGGGACGGAAGCAGCTGGCAGTTCATTCTTCCCGGTGAGGGCTGGCGGGCCTATGACCTGAGCGCGCAGAAGGCCTATGTCCATACCGGCAGCGGCTGGAGCGCCGAACTGGACCAGATACAGAATGTCGATCTGGTCGGCATTGCCACGACCGCCGATGCCGGCAACCGTCTGGCCGTGGCCTCGGCCGGCAGCCTCTTTACCCATGCGGGTGCGGGACATCAGCTCAAGGTCAACAAGGCATCCGCGGCGGATACGGCCAGCCTGCTGTTCCAGTCCGACTGGACCGGACATGCCGAGATGGGGCTGGCAGGCGATACCGCCTTTGCAATCAAGACCAGCGCCGATGGCAGCAACTGGTCCGAGACGCTGCGGCTGGATCCGGCGAGCGGCACCATCGGCCTGGCCCCGTCCGGGACCGTCCGCGCCACGCTGTCGGACAGCGCGTTGCAACTGGATGCGCCGCTGACCGGCACCGCGGTGCAGGCCGACGCCCAGGACAGCACGCCGGGGCGCGTCCTGACGGTTGGCGGCTTCGGCCTTGGGGCACACCTGCCGGACCTGAGCGGCGATGTCTTTGCCGACGGGGTGCGGACCGGGTTCCATTTCGCGCGCCCGGTCGCAAATGCCGGGGCCGCCGACACACCCGCGTCAGGCGACTGGTATGTGGCCAAGCTGGCGCGGCAGACGGGCGAGGCCGTGGCGCTGGCCATTCCCAAGGCACCGGATCAGGCCCTGTGGTGGGGCGGCAAACAGGGCGGCGCGGTCGGCGCCTGGCGCCGGGTGATCGACACCGGCAACGTGGTCGGAACCGTATCGGGGACCGGAACGGCGCCGACCGGCGCGGTGCTTGAACATGGCGAGAATGCCAACGGCTATTATACCCGCTTTGCCGATGGCACCCAGATCTGCTGGCGCCGCAACTGGGTGATCGGTCCGGGGGTGGAGACCTGGATCTTTCCGGCGGTCTTCGGCGGCGGCCAGGCCACGATCAGCGTCACCGGAACCTCGACCAGCGTGTCCGTCGCCCGGATCGTCACCGGCCTGTCCTCAAGCTATCAGGATGCCTCCATCCGGGTCTGGGACAAGGATGGCAACGGCACATCGGCGGGCATTTCCCTGATCGCGGTCGGACGCTGGACCTAGCGGCGGTCAGACGCTGCTCCACGCTCCATACTCCAACCCTCTGGATATCGCATGCCCGGTCCCGCGTCCGAGCGCATGCCTCAAGGACGAAGCGAAGATGCATATTTCATTCACCCCGATGCGCCGGGACGACCGGCTGGAGCTTGTCAAACAGGGCGATGTCCTGACGATCAATGGCGAGGAGTTCGATTTTTCCGCCCTGCCCGAGGGGGCGGTGCTGCCCCGCGATGCGGTCAGTTGTGACTGGCTGACATCGGATGTGGAGCGGATTGGGGGCGTGATCCACCTGACGCTGATCCTGCCGCATGGGGCCGATGCGACCCCGGAGCGGCTGTTTCCCGCCCCGGTCGAGGCCGGGGATGGCCGGGTCCCGCTTTCGGGGGACCCGGCAGATGAAATGGAGGCCTGAGAACATGGCAAATATCGACTTTTCGCGTGTCGTCACCACCGAGGACAAGGCCGCGCTGCAACAGCAGATCCTGTTGCAGGACCGCAAGGCAGAATGCCGGATGCGGATCTTCGCGGTCTGCGATGAAATCGCGCAGATCAATCTGGCCGCGGCCGCCAGCGCCGGCCTGCTCGATGCGGCGCAGATGCAGACCTATCGTGCCGGGCTGACCTGGATCCAGGCGATGCGGGCCGCCTGTGCCGATGGCAACTGGCCGGAAACGCCGCCGGATGTGCGGGAACTGGCCGCGCTGTTCTGAGCGCGGCCGCCCTGTCAGATCGTCAGATCCCAGATGCGGACATCTTCGTCGTCGAAGCGGAAATATTCGACGTTGATCAGGCTGTCGGTGCCGTCGGGGCCGGTGACGGTGACCGCGTTGTCGGCGGTGCGGGTCAGGGTGTAATCGGCCCGGTCGCCGTCGAACAGCGCGTAATCCGAGCCGGTGCCGCCGTCGATCGTGTCATTGCCGGCGCCGCCCTT
>NZ_JBXWQU010000003.1:0-7411 GCF_059612545.1 Ruegeria sp. SAZD011
TCTGCTTCAAAGACATGGAATCACAAGGCAAGCATCATGGGAATCCTGAATCCGATCAGGGGCGACACGCTCTAACCGATACCTGTTCGGCGTCGTTCCCCTCTTCGTGCTGATGGGACTGATCGTTGACGCTGCCGACATCGGGCGAGATGCCTATCGCGTGGCTGCCTGGCTACTACAAAAGATCCGGGGCGGTCTTGGCATCGCAACAGTGGCCGCCAACGCTGTCTTCGCCTCCATCACAGGCATCTCCATAGCCTCTGCTGCCGTGTTCAGCCGGGTCGCCGTCCCACAGATGGTAGCCAATGGTTACAATAGGCACCGCAATTCGGTTCTGGAACGGCGGCTGCGTCCTCCCGCAACAAAATTCACAAATAATACAATGACTTAGGCGGCTCCCCGCGAAGCTCTTTTGTATTTGCGCAATTCTTGTCAACGCTCAGTCAACGTTTGGCCAAGCCCCTGTTTTTCTTAGCTTCTGGTAAAAAGAATTTGAGCCATCGGAAATCCACAAGTGGATCGCTGGTTCCTCTTCAATTCCATACGGAATATGGAAAACCCGACCGCACCTGTGGCACGGTCGGGGAAGAGGTCAATCGCTGGCCTTGAGCATCGCGTCCTTGAGTTTGGCAATGTCGGCATCCGACAGTTTGGGGCGAACGACCTTGATCGTCAGTTTCTCGAGCTTCGCCGTCAGGGGGAACGGTGGCTTGTAGTCGGCGTCGTTTACCCCGGTCAGCGTGTCCGAGCCGATGTCGAAGGCTTCGTCCCATTGCAGGATCATCGGCAGGGTGTGCTTCATTTCCTTTGAAGCCACAGCTTTGCCGTCGACCTTGAGCGTACCCTTGCCGCCCTTGCCAAGCCCGCTGGCGCTGCCAAAGGCCAGAGTGGCTGCGCCGAGCCCCTCATATTCGAAGTCGAATGCGACGGTGTGCTTGCCGGAAGACAGTACCTCGGTGCCTTCCCAGGCAATGCGTTCGAGGTTGACCATGTTCCACAGGAAGACGGGCTTGCCGTCCTTGAGATAGAACCCATAGCCTCCGAACCGGCCGCCCGATGTCAGGATCATGCCTTCGGCGCCGCCTTCGGGCACGTCGATCTCGGCCGTGATGGTGTACGAACTGTTCAGGATACTCGGAGAGTCACCTTGCGGCAGGCCCGTCATAGGCCGGGTATAGACGAACTCGTTCCGGCCTGCGGTGATGTTCGGGCGCGGTTGGGCAAGCCGGGTGGTGACCGAAGCATCCATCGGGAAGATCTGATATTTCTTTGCTTCCTCGATAAAGATCGCCTTCAGCTCCTCGACTTTGTTGGGGTTCTGCCCTGCCACATCGGTCGTCTGGTTCATGTCCGTGGTAAGGTCATAGAGTTCCAGGACCTGATTGTTGAGCGGATCAGGGTTCGGCTTGCCGGGCGTTTCCCACGGCATTCGGTTGACCTTTGTGCTCAGCAGCCAGCCGTCGTGATAGAGCGCCCATTGACCCATCATCTCGAAATACTGCGTGCGGTGGCGGCTGGGTGCGTCGGCATTTGCCTTGTCGAACGTATAGGCAAAGCTGGTGCCTTCGATCGGCGATTGCAGGATACCGTCCACCTCCAGCGGGGCCTCCAGCCCGGCAGCTTCCAGAATGGTCGGCATCACGTCGATCACGTGCATGAACTGGTCGCGCCGGCCGCCCTTGTCCGTGATTTTCTGCGGCCACGAGACCACCATGTTCTGGCGGATGCCGCCCAGGCGGTTGGCGTTCTGCTTGAAGTAGTCGAACGGCGTGTCAAAGGCCCAGGACCAGCCGGCGGACATGTGGTTATAGGTTTCCTCGGTTCCCCAGACGTCATACCATTTCATCTGGGTCTCGGCGGGCATTTCTGCCACGCCATTGAACCATGCCACCTCGTTCGGGGTACCCATCGGGCCGCCTTCGGCGCTGGTACCGTTGTCGCCATTGATGTAGATTATCAGGGTGTTGTCGAGCTTGCCTAGGTCGTCGATAGCCTGGATCAACCTACCGATTTCGTGATCGCTGTAAGCCGCGTAGGCCGCGAAAACCTCGACCTGACGGATGAACAGCTTTTTCTCGGTTTCCGTCAACTGGTCCCAGGGTTTCAGCTTGTCGGCCGGCCAAGGCGCGAGCTTGGCATCCTGCGGCACCAGCCCAAGCTTTTTCTGATTCTCGAATATTGTTTCGCGCAGCGCCTCATAGCCGTTGTCGAACAGATCCATGGCTGCAATCTTGTCGACCCATTCCTTGGTCGGGTGATGCGGTGCATGGGTCGCGCCGGGGGCGTATTTGACGAAAAACGGCTTGTCCGGGGCGATCTGGTGCAGGTCGGTGATATGGGCGATTGCGTCATCCGCCATCGCGGTTACCAGATTCCATTCCGGGTTGCCATCGAACGGATAGATCGGCGTCGTGTTCCTGTAGAGGTTTGGTTGCCACTGGTTGGCATCACCCCCGATGAAACCATAGAAATACTCGAAACCGAGACCTGTCGGCCAGAGATCGAACGGCCCGGCCTGGCTGGACTGGAAGGCCGGAACGTTGTGGTCCTTTCCGAACCACGAGGTTGCGTAACCGTTTTCGAGCAGCACGCGCCCGATGGTGGCCTTGTCCCTGGTGATGATGCTGTTGTAGCCGGGATAGCCGGTGGATTGCTCGGAGATCACACCGAAACCCACCGAGTGATGGTTGCGCCCGGTGATCAGCGCGGCCCTTGTGGGTGAGCACAAGGCAGTCGAATGGATATTGGTGAAACGCAATCCCTCGGCTGCGAGCCTGTCCATCGTTTCGGTGGGGATCACCCCGCCAAAGGTGCTGGGAACGCCGAAACCTGCATCGTCTGTGAGGATCAGCAGGACGTTCGGTGCGCCATCCGGAGGCGTCACACGCGGTGGCCACCAAGGCTCGGACTGAAGGGCCTGTTCCTGGATCACGCCGCCAAAGACAGGAGGCGGCGCAGGCAGTTGTCGTCCGTCAATGGTGGATGTTGCATTGGGCGAACCAGCCGCAGCGGGGAGCTGCCCCGTGTCCTGCGCAAACGCGGGAGAGACCAGCGCAAGCAAGCCGGTCAGGACCGTTGCCTTGATTGGTGGTAGCATATCCATGGTGCATCCTTTCCTGTGGTTGAACGAAGTTTCTTCGAGTGCCGTCGCGGTCCCTTGTCAGCAGTGGCGGGATTGCCCGGAACCGGAACGTCGTGCCGAAGATCCATCCCTTGTTTGAAACCCGACAATCATCTGTCCCAAGGCCACGGCTGGCTGCCTCGCTGGAAAACCGTGGCCGACAATCGAATGCCTCAGCAGTTGTAGACTCCCGCCGCGCAACGGCGCACCGTCCTGCGCCCCACGCCTGCGACACTCACCGGCGTGAGAGGGCGACCCACGCGGGCCTCGGCTTGTCCGATCAGGGAAACAGGCGTCAATCCTGAAAGTGGACCCGATGGGCCGGAAAGTCCGGCGAGCGTCAATGTCAATGCGATTGCGGCAAACCTGGATGACCTGCGCATCATTTCTCGACCTCCACGATGAAGTTCGGCGGCAGGTTTCGGGCGCCCTTGAGGTAGTCCGCCAGGGCGACTTCGGTCGCGGCCGCCGGTTTTTCAGGTGCAAAATCCGCTTCGACCGGGCCTGCCTGCCAATTGTGAACCTCGATCCGGTACTGCGGGGCGAGGGGAATGTTTCGGGACGTGATGATGAACATGCAGGGGTATGGGGTATCGCCCTGGGCGACCCAGATCTGCCAGTCGGCCTCTTCACCCCGCAAGGCGAGGTGATCGCAAAGCATCCCTGATACGACCCCAACGCCCAGGTCCTTGATCTCCGCCGTTGGTGCGGTCAATCCCCCATGGCCTCCGCCAGTCAGCAGGTCCGCCGCGGGAAGGGGTTTGGCAAAATCATCCCTCAGCGTGTCGATCAAATGGTCAAGCGTGCCGGGCAGCGCGTGCCGGGCAAACAGCCCGGCGTCGGAATCGGTCAGCGACAGGGTCTGGCCATCGAAGGCCAGATCGGTGTCCGTGTACCCGGTTCTGCGCAGCACGCGGATTTTGTCTGGCCGGACCAATGCAACCGATCCGGATGCGGCAAGCCCCAGTCTTTCACCATCGCCGGTGACGATTTCATGATATTCCTCGAAATCGAAGGAAAGGGCGTCGAGAGATGACACATACTCGGTCATCGACCCAAGGATGTCGCGGGCGTCCGCTTCTTCGGCAACCGTTGCTTCAGCAGTGATAAGCAATAGGCTTCCGGCTATCAGAGCAATATTGACAAGTGATGAATTAGACATTCCCTTCATGCGATTACCTCCATGAATTCAAATGCAATTCTCCCAAAGCCCTCTTGGGGAAATTGAAAAACTTTCCGGGTTTCGACCCAGACCAGTCAAATCGGCGGTCGGTCCGCTTCCTGTCGACCTGACTGAAAAGTTGACGGCTAAGCGGGGTCTTCGGTATTGATCTGGATCAAGAAAGATCTTTGGATTTGACTTTGTGGGCCACGCCGTGAGGCAGGTTCGATGGGAGGCCGTGTGAGCATTTCGATCCCCCTCATTCGCGCCGCGGCCATCCATCCGATGCGACGTTGGCTGAATGAAACAGGCCGAAACGCCATACCGTTGCTCGAGAAGAGCGGCCTGGACTGGGTGCCGGAGGGCGATCCGTTCGTGCCCATCCCGTTGCGCGGGGCCGTTTCCTTTCTTGCTGAGATCGCGCGGACGGAAGGCCCCGACGCCCCGTTCCGGATCGTCGGCGACCAGGGCGCATTCGAAATCGGTTTGATCGGAGCGGTAGCATTTAGTGGCAGTACGGTTCGCGAGGGGTTGCAGAGGGTCGCGCGGCACATGCGGCGGCATTGCACGCACGAGCTTTTCTTTGTTGACGAACTGGAGGACGCGATTCTGGTGCGGGACGGCTGGAGCCTGAACCTTGGGCCGGATGACCATCTGCATGCGGTGCAACAATATGTTGCGGCACTTGTCGACATGATCTGCAGCGTAGCGTCGGGCCGCCATGGGAACGCGGCAGCGGTGGAGATGCTGCCGCACCCGCAATCCGGATTGGCGCACCTTAGACCCTGGCTTGGGAGCCGGGTCGCTCCGGCACGCAGTCGGGCGTTGGTGATGACGATCGACAATGCTGTGGCGGACCAGCCCATGCCGGAATGGGTGGGGATGAGGATGTCGGGCGCATTGATTGCCGAAGCGCCTGACTTGAATACGGGCTCCACGCTTGGCGATGGCTTGTCCGTATTGCTTGAAAGTATGCTGTCGGAAAAACGGCCGACGGTGGACTACGCCGCGCGGGCAGCTGGCGTAAGCGCTCGCACGCTCAAGCGCCGGCTTCAAGACGAAGACACCAGTTTTTCCCAGATACTGGAAAGCGTTCGCGTAAGCCTTGCCCAACGCCTGCTTTCCGCGAAAGACCCACCTTCGCATGCGGTTGTGTCCAAGAAACTGGGGTTCGCAAACCAGGAGACCCTGAGCCGAGCGATCGGTCGTTGGAAGCGCAAGTCAATGACTTGAGAGCCAATTTGTAACGGAAGGTTTGGAATGAGCCATTCGAACAGAGTTGGAATGAACCCGAAACGCAGGATTGTGGTCTAGGGCCAATAATTGACCCGTTTTTCGCCAATCCATCGGGGCCGTTGTGCGCTCAGGTTTTGTAGTAAGTCCGCTACGTGCTACACAGCGGTCATCGCCCAAACCGTTTCGAAAGGCAGCAAGGTCCGCGACCCGGTCATTGCCGTCGAAAAAATGCTGCGAGATGCACGAGAGGCCGGAATGCGTGACCTGCATCGCGGCGTCGCGGCCTGTGATGAAAGTCAGCAAAGGGCCGTATCCACCACTTGGCGACAGCCAGGCGAAAGTTGGCTTTGTCCGCTTATGAGACGTCGGAAGCAGCGGTGGCGAAGGGCCGCTGCTGGGAGAAGCGGTCGTTCGGGCGCAAAAGCGGACGTCGCCGGTCGGTTCGGTCGTCTCGAAGGGCTTCTGCAAGCGGCTTTGCGGACATCTGACAGAAGCGGTCAGATGTCTCAGAAGAGCCCTAAGCGGGCATAGTGCTATTGCTCAATCGGAATAAGATGACTTTTACACTGTAGGTCGGCTAGGGTTTCTTCAGGAGACCGCCCATGCATCGAAATCCTCGGCTCTCGGCTCTCAATTCTTGGCTGGCGGCAGGTGCTCCCGGTGCAGATGGCTTTGGCGAGATTAATGCCGAAATTGGCCGCCGACTGAGAACCGCCGATCTCCCGGTCGACTTCTTTGGCGTCTACAAAACTTTGATGCATCCTGAGCTTCCTGGACGGTTCGATTACTGGACCGAAACCGGTGGGCCGAAAATGAGCAGGCTCACTCCCCGGCAGCTCAAAGAAAGCAATCGGTGGATTGGAACTCCGGGCCAAGTATGCAGCAAGACCGGGCGAATGTTGCTTTACACATTTGGGGACAACCCCGAATTCGACGGCAGGCCCGATATGAAGGCGCTACGCGAGAGAGGGTATGCCCAAAGCCTTTGCTTGCCTTTACACTCCAGGTACACACCCGATCTCAACGTTGCGGTTGCCATGACCAAGGCCGAAGATGGCTTCACCTCGGACCAGATCGAGGCACTCCGTAGTCTTCAGGCGCAGATTGCGCGCGTCACGGAAGGGTTTGTGCTGCACGAAAGCACCATAGCGGTCTTGTCCACCTATGTAGGACGCGATGCCGGAGCACGTGTTCTTACAGGGAACATCCGACGGGGGGATTCAGAGAATATTCCGTCAGTCGTACTATTCATCGACCTTGAAGGTTTCACCCAGTTCTCCAACCAAGCGACTCCGGAAGATACAATAGGCTTCTTAAATCGTTTCTTCTCGGTTCTCGATGAAGCGGTGAGCAGGAATGGCGGCGAAATCCTCAAATTTATTGGTGACGGAGCAATGGCCATCTTCCCGACCCCAGACGACCGAGCTGCTCAAGTCGCTGCTGTCGATGGTGCTCTTGCGACCCTAGATGAAACGCGCAGGACGATGGCGAACCAGCTCGAAAGCCCATCAGCCCTCAAATTTCGCGCCGCGCTCAATGTTGGAGATGTTCACTACGGGAATATCGGCAGCGTAAATCGTATGGACTTCACCGTTGTTGGTCCAACTGTCAACCTGACCTCACGCCTGTTGGACATCGGCGCATCACTCGGCAAACGAATGGTGTGCTCGGAGGAGGTTATCCGGCTAATAGATGGGGTGTCAGAAGACCTTGGCGAACACCACTTCAAAGGGTTCGAACAACCAGTTCGTGTGTTCTCTTTGGAAGGTTACGGCTGATCTGACCAAGTCCTTAGATGCGAATTTGAATAACTTTCCTAGGCTCCAGACCCATTGATTTTGGTCATCTGCCGTGATTCAGGGCTCGCAAGGAGACCTGAATGATGAGCAACC
>NZ_JBXWQU010000004.1:0-8088 GCF_059612545.1 Ruegeria sp. SAZD011
GGTCATGGCTTCGCCGTCGATGCCAGCTTGATCAGTGCCGATGTTCAAAAGCAGAACTCGAGCAATCCCGAGGACTGGGCGTCGCGTGAGATCAATCCTGAAGATGCTCCCCGCGCAGTGCGCGAGTATCTGGATGCGCTTGACGATGAAGCGTTTGGGGCCGCCAGCGAGGTGAAGCCGAAGTTCACGGCCCATGTCGACCCTGCAAGCCAATGGACGGCAGCCCGGAAAGGTCCCGCATTCTTTGCCTATTCGGACAATTACCTGATCGACACAGATCACGGGATCATTGTCGATGTCGAGGCCAGCCGGTCTGTCAAAACAGCGGAAGTGGGTGCGTCGCGCCGCATGATAGACCGGACCAGCGAACGGTTCGGACTGAAGCCAGACTGGGTTGCTGCCGACACCGCCTACGGCTCTGCAGAGAACCTCGCATGGCTCGCGCTGGATCGGCAAATCCTGCCGTTCATCCCTGTCTTCGACAAATCGAAACGTCAGGATGGCACGTGGTCGCGCTCTGACTTCACCTGGGATCCCGACAATGACAGATATCTTTGTCCCGAAGGCAAAGAGCTGAAGCGCACTCGGCAATACCACATGCCCGAAGAACTGCGCTTTCTTCTGGACACCTACCCGCGTGAGACGTGGGAGGCGCATCCGGGCTTCAAGGACAAAACCCGCCAATGGCTTAGCGCGCATCAGAACTTCCGCGCGCTTGCCGAACGGGTTCGCCTAGACACCGAACTCATGCTCGACAAGGGCATGGCGCTGGACGACTACGCCGCGCGGCTGTCGTTTTTAGGCGGTCGACTGGTCGGCAATCTACACGGCCATCATGGGTGGGAAGATCATAGATACTTCCCCGAGCTTTCGGCTGCTGACCCGCGCTTTGATGCGGGGCTGGAGGTTTTGGAGAAAGATCACGCCGATCTTGACCTCGTGCTGGACGATTTCACCCGCCAAGCGAACCGCTTGATCAAATTGGCGGCTTTGGACGAGGCGCAAGCCTTTGACGAAGCGGGTCCGGTGTATGCCCAGGCACAGACGATCGAGTCATTCCTCCAGCGGCACCTCACGGATGAGGAAGACCTTGCGGTGCCGATCATCCTGCACCACCGGCTCAGGGGCTAGGCGGATGCAGAACGAACGCAGCTTGCTGCCATGAAGATTGACCCTCGCCAACTGGAAATGCTCGCCGCCATAGTAGATGGCGGTGGGCTGTCCGAGGGGGCAATGTCCCTTGGCAAGACCCAACCAAGCCTGTCCCGCTCGGTTTCAGAGCTGGAAAAGCGGATCGGCGTGGCCCTGTTTGAACCCGGCAAACGTCCGCTACAACCAACTGAGTTCTGCCTGCAATTGGTTCAATATGGTCGGTCCGTGCGGCAGGCAGGAGATGCTGCGAGTGACTTTGTTGTCCGGTTCAAGCGCGGTCAGGCCGGTGCGCTCAGGCTGGCTGGGCCGCCGATTTTCATGGACGGGGTCGTCTCCCCAATTCTTGCCGCGTTTCAGTCCGAATATCCCGGCATTCGGATCGATCAAAGCTATGGGTATGTCCAAAAGATTCTCGATGGGCTGGCGTCAGACAAACTTGACGTCGGGATCGTGCCCATCAGGGCGACCCAAGTGCCTGACACAATCGACGCGACACAAGTGCTGCCGGGGCGAAACGTGATCGCCTGCCGGACCGGTCACCCGCTGTCACTTGTCGCAGATCTTGATGCATCCGCCATTGCACAACACTCATGGATTGCACCGCCGCCAGACAGCCCACTCTATCACGATCTGCGCAATGTTCTGGATCGGATCGGTGTCAAAGACATCAAGGTGAGTTTTTCGGGCGGCTCGCTGACATCGGTCTTGAACATTCTGCACGAGTCCGATGCGCTCACGGTTCTGCCCTACTCGGTCGTCTACCGGCTGAGGCGGCAAAATACGCTGGCAGCACTGCCAATTGCGATCGGGGATCCGGATCGACACCTTTGTGTTTTGAGCTCAAAGAGCTCGGCAGAATTTCCCGCACGCAAGCGCTTGTTGCAATACCTTGGAACCGAAATGGCCGCGTTGCGAGACCTGATGGACCTCGAAACGAGGCGCACATCGTCGTCTTAGGTTGTCACGCACAACTTACCATATTGGTAATCTAACCTGCAGCCTTTCGAACCTGCTTGCACCGTAAACTCGCTAAGCTTCTTGTGACCAAGGCAGCGGGGACGTGAGCTGACATGCCACATAAGTCTAACAAGCAACGTGTTCTTTTCGGAAGAAGCATCCGCGAGACGCTCTCGGATGAAGTTGCTCACCTTGGGTGTTCCCGCGCCCTGATCCTGTCAACCCCCGCGCAATCTTCGTCTGCTCTCGATGTGGCGGCCCTCCTGAATGGGCGGTCGGCTGGCGTGTTTTCTCGCGCAGCCATGCACTCCCCCATCGAGGTCACGAAAGAGGCGCTTGAGCACGTCACGGAAGTTAGAGCCGACTGTCTCATAGCAATCGGCGGCGGCTCGACCACGGGTCTGGGAAAGGCCATCGCCTTGCGCACGGACCTGCCACAAATTGTTGTGCCTACCACCTATGCGGGCAGCGAGGCTACCCCGATCCTTGGCCAGACCGAAGATGGGATCAAGACGACATTGACGGATCCAAAGGTCCTGCCGGAGGTCGTCCTCTACGACCCGGAATTGGTGGCAACTCTGCCGGTTGCCTTGACCGTAACCTCTGCCCTGAACGCGATCGCCCACGCAGCCGAAGCTCTTTATGCCAAAGACCGAACCGAGGATAGCACTGCGCTAGCGATCGAAGGGATCGAGGCCTTCACCAATGCCTTGCCCCGTGTTTTGGACACGCCCGGCGATCTCGTGGCCCGCGCAGACACGCAACGCGGCGCATGGGCCTGCGGCGCTGTCTTGGGGCAGGTCGGAATGGCCCTACACCACAAGCTTTGCCACACGCTGGGCGGAGCGTTCGATTTGCCCCATGCAGAGACCCACGCGATCATTCTGCCCCATGCCGTCCACTACAATGCAGAGGTGGTTCCGGGCCAACTGGCGCCCATCGTCGATATCCTGGGCGGCGATGCGCCGGGACCAGCGCTTTGGCAGTTTGCGAAGGCAATGCAAGCCCCTCTGGCCCTGCGCGATCTGGGGTTGAGTGAACAAGACCTTGATCGCGCCGCCGATCTTGCAACTGAAAACCCCTACTGGAACCCGCGCGAGATAACGCGCGCTGGAATTCGTGCCCTGCTGCAATCCGCCTGGCGCGGCGAGGCCCCCAAATGAGCACGCTAGAACCGACACGGAGATTGGTATGACCGCACCCGATCAGAACCTGCCAAAGGCCTATTTCACCGAAGAGGACAGCGCCGCTGTTGTCACGGGTCAGAACGTCAATGCCAAGGATGCTCGTCTGCGTGAGGTGATGGATATCATCACGCGTCACCTGCATGCCGCCATCAAAGAGATCGAGCCGACGCAGGAAGAGTGGTTTCAAGCGATCCAGTTTCTGACCGCGACAGGTCACAAATGCGACGACTGGCGGCAGGAATTCATCCTATTGTCGGATGTGCTCGGCGTGTCGATGCTGGTGGATGCCATTAACTCGCGCCGGCCCAAAGGCGCGTCCGAGAACACCGTTCTGGGGCCGTTCCACGTTGCGGACGCACCGGAATACCCGATGGGAACGAACATCTGTCTCGACGCCAAGGGCGAGGACATGGTGGTCCGGGGGCGCGTTTTGGACGTTTATGGGCATCCAGTTGAGGGCGTCAAGATTGACGTTTGGCAAGCCAATGACGAGGGCTTCTACGACGTCCAGCAGAAAGGGCTTCAGCCCGAATTCAATCTGCGCGGAGTATTTCGGACCGGGGCTGACGGCAGCTATTGGTTCAAGGCGGTCCGGCCCAAGCACTATTCGATCCCGGATGATGGTCCTGTCGGGGCTCTGCTGGACGGGCTTGGTCGCCACCCCTGGCGGCCAGCGCATCTTCATTACATCATTTCAAAGGACGGCTTTGACACCGTCACAACGCATATCTTCGACCCCGACGATCCCTACATCGACAACGATGCGGTCTTCGGCGTCAAGGAAAGCCTGATCGCGACATTCGATAAGATCGAAGACCCCGCCGAGATCGCGAAGATGGGCTTTGGCGGCACCTATTACTGGAATGTGGATTTCGATTTCGTCCTCGCACCCAAGGCAGGCACATGAGCACGCCCTGCATCATATGCGTGGCCATCACAGGGTCTTTGCCGCGCAAAAGCATGAACTCGGCGGTGCCCATCACTGTGACTGAACAGGTTGAAAGCACCCATGAGGCGTTTGAAGCAGGTGCCACGATCTGCCACGCGCATGTCCGCAATGATGACGAGACCCCCTCCAGTGATCCGGAGAAATTCGCGCATCTCAAGGAAGGAATTGAAAAGCACTGCCCGGGCATGATCCTCCAGTTCTCGACCGGAGGGCGGTCGGGAGCTGGCAGAGAGCGCGGCGGGATGCTTCACCTGCGGCCTGACATGGCATCGCTCAGCGTGGGATCGAACAATTTCCCGACACGTGTGTATGAAAACCCCCCTGATCTGGTTGATTGGCTGGCGTCGGAGATGCGCGTCCACGACATCAAACCAGAGATCGAGGCGTTTGACCTCAGCCATATTCTGAAGGCCGCCGAGATGCATCGCGCGGGTGCGATCAAGGATGTGCCATACGTCCAATTTGTAATGGGCGTTAAAAACGCCATGCCCGCCGACGCCCAGGTTTTTGATTTCTACGTGAAGACAGTCGAACGTCTCTTTCCAGGCGCGCCGTGGTGCGCTGCGGGCATCGGACGTCACCAAAGCGAATTGAATGCCTGGGCTATTGCTGCCGGAGGTCATGCGCGGACGGGCCTTGAGGACAATATCCGGCTTGATCGCAGCACACTTGCTCCCTCGAACGCAGCCTTGGTCCGACGGACTGCACAGATTTGCGCTGAACATGACCGGCCAGTCGCGACCGCGCAGCAAGCGCGCCAGATTTTGGGCCTTCGGGCCGTGTGAAAGGACCCCTGACGATGCTCGACACAGATACACTCGACAAAGAAGCTCGTGACGCCGCCGCCGCGTTTCAGGCGCGCGCACTCACAGCAGACGACACAACGCTGCAACTGCTCTTCACCGAAGCGCGCACGCATTACGGCTGGCAAGACCGCGACGTCTCCGACGAGACGCTGCGGGCGCTCTTCGAGATCGCGAAGATGGGCCCGACCTCGATGAACCAACAGCCGATGCGGGTGATCTTCGTCCGCTCGGAGGCTGCCAAAGACCGGCTTGAGCCAGCCCTTTTCGAAGGCAACCGTCCCAAGATGCGCAGCGCACCGGTAACCGCCATCATCGCTTATGATCTGAACTTCTGGGAAGAGCTGCCGAACGTCTTTCCGCCCAACCCGCAGGCGCAAGACATCTTCAAAAACAACGCCACCGCTGCGCAGGTCAACGCCTTCCGCAATGGTACGTTGCAAGGGGCATATTTCATGCTGTCCGCCCGTGCTGTCGGTCTTGATTTCGGTGGCATGTCCGGGTTCGACAATGCCAAGCTGGATGAAGAGTTCTTCCACGGCACCTCGCTCAAATCGAACTTCCTCGTGAACCTCGGCTACGCCGATACGTCCAAGATCTTTCGCCGTCTGCCACGGCTGGCCTTCGATCAGGTCTGCGAGACGATCTGAGGAAGATGTGATGTCAGACATAAAGATCAACAAGGCTGACATTCTCGAGGCGACCAAAGGAATGTTGCAAAAGCAATTCTATGTCGTCTCGACAAGGCCCTCAGGCGGGCTGGAACCCGTCATAGCTGCGCTTGAGGATCATCTCGATTTCCTCGTTCAGCTTGGAAAGGACGGTGTTCTCTTTGGCGCAGGTCCGCACTGGGCCGACGATGAACACAGCTGGAACGGTGAGGGCATGGTGATTTTGCGCGCCGACAGCCTTGCCCATGCGCGCGAGATCGCCGCGCAGGACCCCATGCATTCCAGTGGAGCACGAACGTTCACCGTGCGCCCCTGGTTGTTGAACGAAGGCGGGATTGGCGTCCGGTTCGATTTCTCAACCGGCAAATACACCGTCGATTAGTCAAAATAGGGAGGAAACTATGAAAACGGCACTTGCCGCGCTGACACTCAGCGCACTCGCGGTCACGGCTCATGCCGAGACCTATGAGCTCACCATGGCATCAAGCCACCCGACGGTTCTGCCTTGGATCGGCCAACTGTCCACGCTTGTCGTTGCCGAAACGAACACCCGGCTTGAAGCGATGGGGTCTGAGGATCGCGTCGAATAGACGGAAGCCTATGGCGGGTCGCTTTATGGCTTCAAGGATACGCTGGAGGCCGTGGGAGACGGTCTGACCGATGCGGGCTGGGTTGGCACGCTTTGGGAAGGCTCCAAGATGCCCTTGCAGAACGTGACCTATTTCACGCCTTTCGTGTCTGATGATCTGGTTGGCACGCTGAAGATCATGAATCAGTTACACCGCGATCTGCCTGAATTGCAGGCGGCGTGGGACAATCAGAACGTGGTCTTTCTGGGGGCCAGCGGGGTCGAGACCTATCACCTCATGACCAACTTCCCAGTCAACTCTCTGGCGGACCTGGAGGGCCGCAAAATTCTAGCACCCGGACCTTCAGCAAATTGGATCAAGCATCTTGGTGCGGTGCCAGTCGATGGCGCTCTGCCCACGTATTACAATCAGATCCAGACTGGCGTCGCCGATGGCGTGGTGGTGATCCTGACCGGGGCTTTCCCGAACAAGCACTACGAGGTCGCCCCATACGTCACCCTCGTGGGGATCGGCGCGCATATGACCGGGGGCCTTGGCATCAACAAGGACGTCTGGGACGATCTGTCGGATGACGTGCGCCAGGTGCTGACCGAACTCGGAGAAGAATACACAGTCGCCCATGCCGAAGAAGTCATGGCGCGCTACGAGACCTTCCTGGCCAAATTGCCCGAGGTCGGCGCGACCGTCACCGAACTTCCCGAGGCTGACATCGCAACTTGGGCAGAAACGCTTCCGAACCTTGCCGCAGACTGGGTCGCCGCGAATGAAGATGATGGCGCCGCTGCAGTCCTGTCGGCCTACATGAACGCCGTCAAAGCCGCAGGCCTCGATCCCCGGATCGACTGGTCGGCGCGCTGATCCGTCACGCAGGATAGTGGATATGCTGACGTCTTCCTCCTTTCGTCGCGGCACAAACACAACGGTGAGCGCGGTCTCCGCGCTCACCGGGTTCGTCAGCGGCGCGGCCTCGATCTGGATCTTTTGCCTGATGCTGCTGATCTGTGCCGATATCATCGGCAGGTCGGTTTTTAATGCGCCCGTACAAGGCGTGGCCGAGATCGTCGCCAACTCGATCGTTGCAATCGTGTTCCTGCAAGCTGCCCACGCCTTGATGTGTGGGCGGATGACACGGACAGACCTGCTGATCGGATGGTTGGAAGAAGAACGCCCCTTTGCCGCTGGCGTGATGCGTATCGCTTTTCACATTGCCGGGGCGATGGTCTTTCTTCTAATCGCGGAGGGCACCTGGCCCAAACTGGTCGACGCCTGGGTCGAAGAAGAATTCTTTGGTGCGCAGGGCGTGTTCACAGCACCCGTCTGGCCCATCAAGGCCTGCCTGTTCTTAGGCGCACTCCTCACCGCGCTGGCCTTTGTCGTACAGGCGTTGAAGGACGTGAAAGACGTCGCCAATGAAGGCCGCGTTGCACCGCTGAAAGTCCGGCATACTGTGCTGGCAAAACCGAAGGGCTGGTTTTTTGTGGCCGCGTTTTTCCTGATCGTCGCCGCAGGCTACGGCGTGTTCTGGGCCGATCTTGGGCGCATCCAGATTGGGCTTGTGGCCATCGGATTCATGCTGCTTTTGATCTTTTCCGGAGCGCATATCGCCGTTGTTCTGATCCTGCTCAGCTTCCTTGGAATTTGGCTCATTCGCGACAACCCAAAGGTCGCGATGCGCTCGCTCGCGCTCGCCGCTGACGGGGCGATTAGAGCGTGTCGCGTTTAATCGGTTCTGTACCCTGTGGCCTGGAAGAAGTTGTAGCATTCCTCATCGGTGAACAG
>NZ_JBXWQU010000005.1:0-2159 GCF_059612545.1 Ruegeria sp. SAZD011
TATCTGCTTCAAAGACATGGAATCACAAGGCAAGCATCATGGGAATCCTGAATCCGATCAGGGGCGACACGCTCTAAACCAGCAGTATGGGTGTCTTCGTGGCGCCCAGTTCGGCGTTATACTGTGTCGGGTATTTGCTCGCCATACGCTTGGCGATCATTGTCTTGCCGATACCGGAACTTCCATAAACCATCAGCCCCGGCATCCGGCTTTGCTGCGGCATTTCCATTAGGGATGTCAATCGGTTGAGAACGATCGTGGCACGGTCAAACGCAATCCAATGGTCGCCGCGGATACGGTCAATTCTTTCGTCTGGGGTCATTAAACTCATCAATCTCATAGGTTGGCAGATCAGGATTGCCCGTGTCGATCGCGAACATTTCGCGCGACGGATCGCGACGCGGTTGGTGCCGGGGAAGCCGAGCACCTCTTTCGTTTTCCAACCGGGCAGTCCTTGTCTTTTGGCGCGCGGCTTCGGCCAGCCGCCGCTGCGCGTCAATCAAATGGAATAGGACTCGCTCGTTGATCCGGCCACCATGTTTATCCTGCCATTCTTTCCGGGCCCGCCGACTTTCCCAAAGCGATATCTGCGGGTGGCTGAGATCCCTGTAGCGTGCCGAGATCACGCGGCCATCATCGATGATGACCCAGACCTGCGACAAGTCTCGCGGATCATATTTCACCTGTACCTTGCCCTGCCTGCGTCCGACCAACGACGCGAAGACATCACTCCAGTAATGGACCCCGAAAAGCGTGACCCCGGTGCGCCCGAGCTGGCGCCACTCGAAGGGCAAGAAGCTCGTCCGAAAGGCTTCGACGTCAACGACCTGTCGCCCCGCAGTATCCCCGCCCAGATCAGCCCAGGCAGCCAGCGGCGTTCGGCCGAGGGCTTCGTGAACCGTATTGTGGTATCGGCAGATTTCCAGATGAAGCCAATCCTCGAACTCGGTCAGGGTCAGGGATGCATGCTTTTCACTGTCATAGTCGCCCTTCTCGACGATTGAGGATTGGGTGGTCCCGGGTAGCACATGAACGGCACCCATGGTCGTTCCGATCAGCCGTTCGACATGGCCGCCATAGTGTTTGCCACCAAGCGGACGATACTCGACGGTTATGCCCCAATCTTCGCAGGCCATTCTGAAGGCGTCGCTGTGGAACTCCTGCGCATTGTCGACGTGGATCGCCTTCGGAATGCCGGCCGTCGGCCAATCCACCTCTTCCAGTGTTCCAAGGACGCGCACCGATTTCCGCCGCACACAGTGATCGAGACATAGAGCGATCGACAAGACAGATGGCTCATCGAAAGTGACGTAGGCCCCGAGAACGATCCGTGTCGCGACATCAATGGCAACCGTCAGATAGGGGCGCGCAAGTGGCCGCCGGTTCACGTGATCAACCAGAATGATGTCCGCCGTCGTATGATCGATCTGAACGACTTCCAGCGGGGCTGAAACTTCAAGACGCCCGGGACGCGCGGCAAAGACCTTGTCAGCCTCCTCTGCCCCGCGCCGTTTCCGGATGACCTCTCGCTGATCCATCGCGTCGAGACGGGCTTTGACCGTTTTCCGGGTCGGGGGTTGAAATCCTTTCGCTTCGCACTCGGCACGGATCTCACGCCAGATGCGAAGAAAGCTCGAGCGCTCGCGAACCAGATAGTAACGCTGCAGACTCTCATCGATGATGATTTCGACGTCTTGCGCAATCCGTTTCGACCCCGGTTTCGGCCCGCGACGGTCCAACTCCAACGCCGCCGCGCGTGCATCATTCTCTCTCAGACGCCGGTAGAGCGACCATGTGTGGCTTTTCGCCAAGCCGAGTTCCCAAGCGGCGTCACCGATAGCAGCGCTGATCGGCTCGCCCCTCTTTTCTAGCTCCAGGATCGGCCGGAGAACCACTGCACGATGTTTCGCAATACGCTCGCTGGCCACCTAAATCCCCCGCCCCAAGAGGTCGACACTTATCCACAGTTTCGACCGTACGGCAATTAAAGGTACAGTATGGTAATTAACGGTACAATATGAAAATTAAGGGTACAAACCACCATTGATATTAAGGGATAATTTCAGACCGGATTCTGATTAATTAGAGCGTGTCGCCCCTGATCGGATTCAGGATTCCCATGATGCTTGCCTTGTGATTCCATGTCTTTGAAGCAGATA
>NZ_JBXWQU010000006.1:0-22364 GCF_059612545.1 Ruegeria sp. SAZD011
TATTGTAATTAAGGGTACAAAAGTGCCCCAAAATGCCCTGAACCCACAGATTCTGATTAATTAGGGTACAGTGACAGATGGGGGCACGCCAGCCGGCGATCTGGGAATCTGAGAACACCACCCAAGGCATGGTGGAATTGTCGTAGACTTCGGCACTACCCAGCATCGCCCATGTTGGGGCTTCTATTATTTTGGGCTGTGCAGCCAGTTCAGTATCTCAGCCCTGTCGGCATCCAGCGCAGGCGGGCCGTTGCGCAATTGCGCAGGGTTGTCAGACAATTTCAGCGGATTACCAACCAAACGCGCGTTTTGCCCGTCGGGCAGAGGCGCGTTGATGAGCAGTCCACTGGCTTCTATTTGCGGATGCGCCAGCGCCTCGGCTAGACTCTGCGCGGGTTGGCAGAGCAGGTCTTCGGCTGAAACACGGCGGTGGGCCTCGGCGGTGGTCAACTCAAGAAACGCGCCGCTCAGCAGGTCGCGGATTTCGTCGCGGTGGATGCGCTGTTGGTCCGGCGTCGCTAGATGCTCAGCAGTGCTGGCATCGGGTAGGCCCAATGCTTTGCAGAGGGATTGCAGCGGATTGGGGCGGAAGAAACCCAACACGGTCAAATAGCCGTCGCTGGTTTTAAAAACAAAATTCGCGGCCAGGTCGAACCACTTGGTCGTGACCCCATGCATCAGGGTCGTTGCGGCCTCAAGGCTCTGGATCGCCATCGCGGTGTCGAGCAAGTTGATCGCAACTCTTTGCCCCTTGCCCGTACGCTCTCGATTTAGCAACGCCAGCAAGATGCCCTGAGCCAACGTTTGCCCCGAGGCATAATCAATGGCCGGCGGGTTGACGAAACTGGGGGCGCCACCGCTCGACGCGCTTTCGCGCGCCATGCCAGACAGCGACTGGATAATCAGATCCTGCCCGCCTGCCTTGGCCAGCGGGCCAGTATCACCATAGCCCGAGGCCCAGGCATAGATCAGCCGGGGATTGCGCGCGTGCAGGGCGTCATAGCCAATGCCCAACCGCTCGGCCACACCTGGGCGGAAGTTGTGAATGAGGACATCCGCCCGATCCAGCAGCGCCTGCAACGTCTCGGCGTCCTCGGGTTTTTTGGCGTCCAGAGCGATAGAGCGCTTGTTCCGGTTGGTGGCCGCGAAATGGCTGCTCATCATGCCCTTGGCGGTCGACGCAGGGTCAGAGCCTCGCAATGCCTCCCCGGTGCCCGCGCGCTCGATCTTGATCACGTCGGCGCCGAAATCGCCGAGGACCTGCGCCGCCAACGGCCCTTGGAACACTTCGCTCATGTCGATGACGAGAAGCCCGTCGAGTACTTGGTTGCTCATGCTTGACCACCTTCGCTCAGCAACGCCTTGGCAATGATCAGGCGCTGGATTTCGTTTGTACCCTCGTAGATTTGAGTGATCTTGGCGTCACGCATCATGCGCTCGACCGGGACACCACGTAGATAGCCGTAGCCGCCGTGGAGTTGCACCGCATCAACGGCCACCGACATCGCGGCATCCGAGCAAGCAGCCTTGGCCATTGACGCCAGGCTGCGCGCCTGCGGATCGCCGCGCATCGCGAAATCGACCGCGCGATAAAGCAACGCGCGCGCGCTTTCGACCCGTATGGCCATATCGCCGATTTTTTCTTGGATCAGCTGGTAGCGCGCCAGCGGCTTGCCCTGCGATTTTCGCTCTTTGACATAGGCGGCGGCCTGATCCAACGCGCCCTGGGCGACGCCAAGCGCCTGACCTGCGATCACCGGACGTGAATGGGTGAGCGAGAGGCCCATGCGCACCAAGCCGCCACTGCGGTCTCCGACAATGCGGTCCAGCGGGATGCGGCAATCGTCAAAAATCACATCGGATGTGGGCGAACCGCGCAGGCCCATCTTGTCTTCGGGTGGACCAAAGCTTATGCCGGGGTCGTCGGCGTTGACCATGAAAATGGCGAAGTCCTCGTCTAGCCGGGCAACGACCAGATACCAGTGTGCCCAACCGCCGTTGGTGATGAAACGTTTGGTGCCATTGAGCACCCAACTATCGCCCTGTTCGACGGCACGTGTGGTCATGCCGGCCATATCGGTGCCGCCTTGCGGCTCCGTGATGCACCATGCGGTGCGTAGTTCGCCTGCGGCAACGGGCGGGATGATGGCCTGTTTCAGTTCCGCCGAACCAAACCGTACCAGCGGATCAATCGTGCCCCAGGCCACGGACATTGTCAGCGCGGACGCCGAACAGACCCGCGCCATTTCCTCGACCGCGATGACTTGCGCCATTAAATCGCCGCCGCCACCGCCATATTCCTCGGGCAGGCCGAGTCCGAGCAGTTCGTTTTCACGAAAGATTTCGAATTGCGCCTCGGGCGGGCCGCCGGTCTTGTCCAATTCAACGGCCAAAGGCTCGATTTTTTCACGGGCGATCCGGCGCACCGTATCGCGAAACGTTTCGTAGGTATCCCAGGATTCGCTCATTGTTTCATTGCTCCCTGTTTGGTTTTCTCGGCCTGCGTGGGGGCCATTGAAGACTGCGCGTGACAGCGGCACCGTTGCTTTTGAGCACGGCAGCAACCGTATCGGCAGACAAGCCTGCCGCGACCAGTACGGATTCTGTGCGGTCGGTCATGTCGAGCGGTGGCGGCGATTGATCATCGCCGTCAAAACGTGGCGCCAGCGGCACAAGGCCGGGGGCGCCGGTCAGGCGGTGGGCGATCTGCGCATCATTGCGCATTTCGTCGGGGGCCAGAACCGGAGTGACACAGGCGTCAACGCCTTCGAAAACCGCAGTCCATTCCGCGCGATTTCGGCTGGCAAAGGCCTGCGAGAAGCGTGCCTCAAGTTCGGGCCATAAGTCTGGATCCATGTAGTTGGGCACCGGGTTGTCGAACTCCAGCCCTTTCCACAAATTGGTGAAGAACGCGGGTTCGAGCGCACCAACAGCCATGTAGCCGCCGTCTGCGCATTTATAACAGCGATAAAACGGAGCGCCGCCGCCGAGCAGCCCTTTACCGCGCGCTGGCATAAAATCGGTACGCCACATTTCGGAATGCATGCCCATCATCGACAGGCAGCCATCGACCATCGCGGCGTCGATGCGGCGCCCCTTGCCGGTACGCGCGCGTTCACTCAGTGCGGCCAGGATGCCGATTACTGCGAACAGGCTGCCACCGCCGAAATCCGCAACCAGGTTCAACGGCACGGTGGGTGGCCCATCGGGCGGCCCCATTATGCCCAATACCCCTGCTGCAGCAAGGTAGTTGATATCGTGTCCGGCCTCTTGCGCGCGCGGTCCGTCCTGCCCGTATCCGGTGAGCGAGCAGTAGACCAGACGCGGGTTCAGGGCACACAACTCATCTGGTCCGGCACCGATGCGGGCGGCGACGCCGGGGCGAAACCCTTCGACAAGAACGTCGGCGTGTCGCGCCAGATGGTGCAACGCATCGCGGCCTTCGGGCGATTTCAGATCAAGGCGGATCAGCGTCTTGCCACGAGCGACAACAGGCGCGACGCCCGCATCGCTGCCGGCGCCGACGGTAATGACTTCGGCACCCATGTCGGCCAACAACATTGTAGCATAGGGACCGGGGGCAAGCCGCGACAGGTCGAGGACGCGGATTCCGGCCAAAGGGCGCGGCGTGGTCATTTCGCGCCCTCGTCCCCCGCAAGTCCGAGCAGTTCGTACGCGGCCAGAATGAAAAAGCCCTGTCCAAAAGGCGTAGAAGCAAAAGGCACCCCTGGCCCGCCGGGTGGGATGGCAACACCGGGCACCATGCCATCCGCGCGCACCGATCCGGCGACGACATTGAAGGCGCACCAGGCGCTGTCCAGCCAGCTGTCATCAAGCAGGCCCAATCGCACGGCCTTGGCCACCGAATAGGCATAGATCAGGGTCGCCGAGGCCTCTTTCTTGCTGCCCGGTCCATCTATGATGTGGCGGAAAAAGCCCGAACGGTCCTGATACTTCGCCATCTCACGCAGGGCGCGCATTCCGGTTTCGGCGATAAAGTCACGGGCTGGGTGGGGGCCCATCATTTCGAGCAAGTCCACAGTCACGGCAGTCAACCAGCCATTACCACGCGCCCAGAAGGTCGATTGCGGATAGTGGTTGGGCACCTCGCACCAGGCGTGGCGGGAAAGGCCGGTAAACGGATCGACCAGACGCTCCACCGCGACGCGGTGTTGCAGAACCGCTTCCTCCAGATACCTTGGATCCCCTTTGATCTGGCCGTAGGACACCAGAAACGGGGCCATCAAATAAACCATGTCGATCCAGAGTTCCGGCCCTTCGCCGCGCGACCAGAAACCGCCGCCAGATGTGCGCGGCGTATTCATCAGCGCCTGCATCTGCAGGTCTGCGGCCTCGAGATAGGCGGCATTGCCGGTGCGTTTGTAGTATTCCAGCAAGGGCCGCGCCAAGCTGCTGGTCAGGGATGCGATCGGCGTGAAAGTCTTGACATGCCCCGGCAACCCATCGACCGCATCGGCATAATTCAGATTGCCGTCGCTGTTCTGTGTCGCAACCGAGCGTGCAATGATGTGTTCGCCCCTTTGTACCGCGTCGGGGTCGTTCCACGCCAGGATGGCCGTCAGCGCGATTGATTTTTCCCAGACATCCCGTTCTTCGGTGTTACGCAACACGAAATCCGTGACGCGGCCGACGAGCTCTCTGATTTGTGAGTTTTCCATGATGTCCTCTGCTGCAAGACGTTGCCATGATATTTACATACCTTCGCGTAGGTAGGTAAAATTGCGCTGGTGAGTCTGTCAAGCATCTTGGCGGTTAGGAGGCGGGCTGATTATGGGGTCACAGGCGGCATACGAGGTGCTAAATCAGGATCAGCATGCCCCGGCGTGTCATCAGGCCGAGGAGAAAAGACACGTGCCCCAGCAAGCAAGAAAAAGAACCAAGCACGAGATTTCCCGCGACAAAAGCATCAGCCTGATCAAGGACGCGACCACCGACCTGTTCATCGAGCGCGGATATCACAATTGCCATATTGAGGCGATCGCGCGGGCGCTGGGTATGACCAAGGGCGCGGTTTATCATTACTTCGCGTCCAAGGATGAGATTATTCTGTCCTTGCTGCAGGACATCGACACGCGCATCTTTGAAGCTCTTGACCGCGTAGAAGGCAATTCGACACCAACGGCAACCCAGAGACTGTTGGCGTTTCTCCATGCGCAGGCTGCTTATGCCGTGCAAAACCCGAAAGCGTTCACCATGCTGGTGCTGTGCTCCTTCAGCTTTGCGGGTGACGACAGCCCTGTTGCAGAGTGTGTTCGTGCCATTTTCGAGCGACAGGAAACGATCATCGGAGAGATCTTGGCCGAGGGCGTGGCGAGCGCGGAATTCGCGCGCGACATCGTCCCGGCCACGCTGGCGCGCAGCATCGTTGGGGCCTATGCGGGCAATGTGGTGGCTTGGCAGCGAAGCGGTTTCGACCCTGCGGTGGGCCGTGCATTGGTGGCCGAACTGCGCGCAATGATCTTGGCCCGGATCCGAACGACCTGACTTTTCATGGAGGTTCTGGCGATTTTCGCGGCCCAGAGGGGCGGTGTCAGAAGGAGTCCGGTTGAGACCGGCAAGGCGGTCTCGTAGCTTCTCTGCATGTCGAAACGTGATCCGTTCAAATACTTCCACAGCAGCCCAGAGATCATTCGTCTGGCGGTCATGCTGTACGTTAGATTTCCCCCTGTCATTGCGCAATTTCGAGGATCTGCTTCACGAGCGCGGCGTCGATGTCAGCCACGAAACGATCCGGTTCTGGTGGCAAAGGTTTGGCCCTATTTTTGCGTCCTAGATCAGAAAACGGCGGATTGAAGGGATGAAATCCAGCCGCAGTGGGGTTGGCATATGGACGAAAGTGTGCCGCGAGGCTCCGGCATATGATGCGGGTGCCGAGCTGCACGAAAGATGAGGGGAGGCCCCTCGAAGCCGGCCATCAGGGGCAGGCTTCAAACCACTGCAAGCTGCGACGGTAAAGAGCCGTGGTGGTGAGCGTTGTAGAAAAGGCGGGCTTCGAGCCCGTCAGGTGCGGTCTGGAGAGACGAGCGTAAGCGAACCGCTGATAAAGTGTCGAAAAGTGCAAGATGATGGCGAAACCGGGGGGAATTCGTTAACCCGGGACGAGGCTGGGGGGCAACCTGATTTTTGCCCAGATGGCATCCGGCATGAAGGCGGCGTGACCCTTGATCAGTCTTTCGTGTGGAAAGCGGGAACCTGTCGCCCCGATGACAAGGGAGAAACCCAAGCAGGCAGACCCTGTGAGGGTGAGATTACCGATGCGGGGCACAGGGGCGGAGCAACCGGTAGTGGTGATGAAGGTCCTGTAATGGGGCTGGAGCGAATGGGTTGCGTTGTTCAGCTCTGGAGCGGGGATAACCGGCGACGGGAGGATCCTCGTGAATAGGGCAAAGCCATATGCTATTCCTAAAAGGGAGGTATGGAACGCATACAAGCGGGTTAGAGCCAACCAGGGAGCGGTTGGCGTTGACGGCCAGACGATTGCGGACTTCAAGGCTGATCTTTTGAACAATCTCTACAAGCTCTGGAATCGGCTGTCGTCGGGTAGCTACTTTCCGCCTCCGGTGCGGCGGGTCGATATCCCGAAGAGCGATGGCAAGACACGGCCGCTGGGCATACCCACGGTTGCGGACCGCATCGCCCAGATGGTGGTCAAACATCATCTGGAACCGCAGGTGGATCCCAAATTCCACCCGGATTCCTAACCAGCCGACAGAATTTCAAGCTCAACCGCGCCGCCGCTCTCGCCGAGTGGCGCGATCTCTGCGCGGCGAAAGAGACAAACGTTCAACCCTTCGTGAGACCGGTTCTCATCGGTCTGACAGGGCCTTCGTGGAGGATACGTGATATGTTGGTGTTCCATTGCTGTTCTGATGGGCCTCCGACGGGCGTCTCACGAGCTATGTCTACGACATCAACAGTGCCCTGATCGCCCGCGATGCAATCTATGAAGTCGCAAGCACATTGGGTCGATCATCATTCGACACCATAGAAATCGTGGCCCATTCCATGGGCAACTTTCTCACCATGGAAGCGCTCCGGACCGGTGTTCAACAAAAGCTTTTCGATTCAACCGGGAAGCTTGCGAACATCATCCTGGCGTCCCCTGACATCGACTACGATCTGTTTGCGGCACAGGTGCGTTCCATTCCACCAGAGAAGCGCCGGTTCTTCGTTCTCATTTCCGATGATGACCAGGCACTTCGCCTGTCGGAATTTCTCTCGCGCCGTCCGAGGGTCGGCAATATCGATGCGGATCGACTGACCAGACTTGGCGTAAACGTCATTGATCTGAGCGAGGTGAAGGATACAAGCTCGATCCATCACACGAAATTCAGCGAAGCGCCCGAAGTGGTGCAACTTCTCGGAACGCGCATCTTGGCCGGAGACAGTTATTCCAACAACGAACCGACCTTGCTGGGCGAAGTGATTGTCTTCGGAGCCGGTGGCGCCCTGGAGATCATCAAGTGAGCGGATGACACAAATAGCACTTTCGGTGATCGGGAGCGATGTGTGCCATCGCAGTCTGAGTGAAGCAGCTTGCCCAGGTCAATCCGCAGGACGATCCGATGGTTGACCTTGATTGCCAGAAGCGACAAAGCTCACCCATACCGGATGCGGATCAAAGTGTGGTTGACCGAACGTCGCCGTGCAAATGAATGGAGATATCATCTTGGCTGACACCACCTTGGTATCCCTGATGGGCGAAACGCTCCTGACCGTGGTATTGCCCATCGTCATGCTCGTGATTTGGGCGCTCGCAGTCCGCTTTCGCATGCTGCGTGGAGTCTTGGGTAAGTACCCCTTTACGAGCGCGATAATCGAGATTGCGTTGGTTCTGACGGGGAGCTGGAGCCTTGGAACAGCAGCCGAGATCTTTCGCGACACTCTCTTGTCCGATCAAACGCAGACTCGGCCGGGGATGTTGGTCAGGCTTGCTATGTACCTTGCCATTTCCTTCAGCGTCGCGAGGCTTGTGGAAGCGGCGGCCGTCTCGCGGGAGCGTCATGGGCGCGGCGATGGCCTCTCGCGGCTTTCCCGAACATTTCTGTATGGGGTCTGTCTCCTTGCCGGCCTGCTCGTCTTCTTCGCCGCGAACGATTTTCCGCGGCTGACGGTGGTCGTCGGAGGTTTCGCTGCGGTCCTCGCCTTCGCGCTGCGGCAGACGCTTACGGACATCGTCGCCGGGGCGGCACTGTCGATAGAACATCCCTTCAAACGCCGTGATTGGGTAATGCTGGAGGACGGCACCGTCGCTCAGGTTGTCGACATGGATTGGCGGGCAACGCATCTTCGGGGCTGGGACCGTGCGATCTTCCTCGTTCCGAATGCGCAACTGGCGGGTCAGCGTCTGCGGATTCTTCCAAAGCCTGGCGAGCTCTACGCGGACACGTTTACAATCCTTGTTTCGGGTGACGAGAACCCGGAGCGCGTGAAGTCCCTTCTGGGGGAGGCGGCATGCCGATGCGACGCACTCCTGTCACGCCCGGCACCGGTGATCCGGCTGGCCGACGCTTCGTCACTCCCCTACCGCTATTCGCTTTGGGTGCACTTTGACGGCTACATGGCGAGCTTTGCCGGGCGCGAAGAGCTTTTTTTCAACATCCACAAGGTCTTAAGCGGCGCAGGCTTGCAGGTGACGGCCGAGGTTCAGGATATAAGGTTCGAACGGAAGCACTCTGCCAGTCGACTGTAAAGCGACGGCGCCCCTGGTTGCTACTGTGACCGCCGCATTTTCTTCCACCTGATGTCAGAGGCCGGGCGAAAGAGAGGACCGGGCGATAAAACGCCCTGACGGTCATGATCGGCACCGTCACCGCGTTTGGGACACTCCACTACGGTTCGCTGCCGGTGTTGGATCCGCATCACTAATCTGCGACCCGGGCAATAAGGTCTGCATGTCTGCAGCAGACTCGGCCCGAAAACCTGTGGGCGTCTTGCCGGTCCATCGCCTGAATGCCCTGTCGAAGGCGGCCGGGCCGGAGAGGCCTACCTGAAGGGCGATTTGCGAGATGGGTAGCGTTGTGTGCGAGAGGAGGTCTTCGCTGACGCTCTGGCGCACGTCGTCTTTCATCTGGCTGAAGGAAGTGCCCTCTGCCTGCAAGATGCGCTGTACACGACGAGGATGCAAGCCACAGAGCGCGGCAAATCCATCAAGAGATGGATCGTGGTGCGCGATGTTATCCGCAAGCACGCTGCGAAGATAGCAAAGGGTTGATTCGCCGGCATTGGTGCTGTCGGCCGCGAATTCCCCTCGTGGCGCTTCCACAGGGTCCCAGTCCAGCGAGAATGGAGCCCAAAGCCATTGCGGCGGAAATGAAATCCTCAAGCCGTCGATCTGGGATGTGATAAGCGCCTGTTTCGGCAGAAACCCCGGCGGAAGACCTGCGGTGCTCGGCACAGTGACGAGGATGTCATTGGGGTTGAAAGTGTCACCGATACCCAGCCTGATCACGGTCACGTAGAAGGCGACGCTGACAACATCCACTTGACTTGATGGCTTCGACACCCTGATCGTGCGCTGAACCTCCAAGCTTGCAACGTCGGGTGAAACGAATAAGGAATACTTTACATTGTCGACTTGCTTCGAAACTTCCACCACCACTTGGGAGAGGAAATCTCCCAAGGTGCGAGCCTGGCGCGCCGCGTCCCGGAGCCCGGGCGTCCCCTTCCGGGCGGTTTCGATGGCCACCGTTGCGCAAAAATGTGGGTCGCCGAGCGTTTCGGCCATGTCCTCCATGGCCGCATAAAGGGCGGTCGCCTCAATCAGCATTGCGGGATCGGTCAGCGCGCAGAGCGGAATCCTGTTGCGGGCAAGCAAAGCTTCGATATCGCCGCCCCGCAAGGTGAATGCCTTGGCGAGCGGGAACAACATCAACAATGCCCGGGTGAACTTCGGTGTAGATGGTTTGCTCATCCGGACTCCTTGTCTCATCTTTCAACGGATTACCCCATGCGACTGGATTGTGCCACCGCTGGCATGAGATGCAAAGACCTGACCTCGCGGGCAGTGTAGCTTTCAGGCTAGTCACGAACAGATTCTGGCGTCACGTGCTCGGCGCCCGTGACCTCTGTCGGCTCAGGAGCTTGTCAATGCTACGAACAAGGACTTTGGGAGCCGCCACGATGGTGGCTCTGCTGTTGTCGACTACGGCCGTGCTGGCGAACGACATCGTCATCACCGGCGGTCGTGTCATCGACCCCGAAACCGGTCTTGATGCCATTCGCAACGTCGCCATCGAGGGCGACAAGATCGTGGCGATCAGCGAATTTCCGCTGGCGGGAGATGTGGTGATCGACGCCACGGGCCACGTCGTGTCGCCGGGCTTCATCGACCTGCATTCCCATGGCCAGAACATCGGCGACTACCGGATGCAGGTTATCCAGGGCGTCACCACGGCGCTGGAGCTTGAATCCGGCATTGTGCCGGTCAGCGACTGGTATGAGGATCAGGCCACGAAGAAACTGCCGATGAACTATGGCGCGTCCGCAGGCTGGACCCACAGCCGGATTGCGACCTTCAGCGATACCGACCCATTGGCCACAGCGGCGTTTTTCACGGATGCGCAGGGCCGCACCGACTGGAAGCAGGACATTGCCAGCCCGGAACAATCCGAGCGCATCATGTCCCTGCTCGAACAGGGCCTGAAGGACGGTGCGCTCGGTATCGGCGTCAACGCTGGCTATGCGCCGGGTTTTGGACATAAAGAGTATTACGCGCTGGCCGAACTGGCCAAGAAATACAATGTCCCGACCTATACCCATGTGCGGTATGCCAGCAACACCGAGCCGCAAAGCTCGTTTGAGGCGATCCAGGAGCTGATCAGCCTCGCCGCCATCACAGGTGCGCACATGCATCTGTGCCACATCAATTCGACCTCGCTGTCGGACATCAAGGCCACGATGGCGCTGGTGGAAAAGGCGCAGGCCCAGGGCATCAACGTCACGACCGAGGCCTATCCTTACGGCGCAGCCAGCACCGTGGTCGGCGCGGCCATGTTCAGCGGCCCGGACTGGCGCGACCGGATGGACTCGACCGCCAACAACTTCCAGCTTGGCGCGGATCGGATGACCGAGGACGAACTGGCTGATTATCAGGCCAACAAGCCTGGCACCTTCATCGTCTGGCATTTCCTGGACGAGGAAGATCCCGCGGCCCTGTCGCTGCTGGACGTTTCGGTGACCAATCCCGCGACAGCGATCGCCTCGGATTCCGTGCTCTGGTCCTATTTCGATGAAAACGGCAACATTCTGCTATACGAAGGCGATGAATGGCCGTTGCCCGACAATGTGTTCAGCCATCCGCGGTCAACAGGCACGTATACCAAGATCCTGCGGTCCTATGTGCGCGAACGCGGGATATTGTCGCTTTCCGAAGCGATCCGCAAGATGTCGCTGCTGCCCGCGCAGACACTGGAAGACAGCGTGCCGCAAATGCGCACCAAGGGTCGGCTTCAAGTGGGCATGGACGCTGATATCGTTGTCTTCGATCCCGCCACGGTCTCTGACCTGGCTACCTTCGAGAACGCCAATCGACCGACCGTGGGCGTGCAAACCGTGATCGTGAACGGCGGCTTCTCGGTGCGCGATGGCGAGCTGGTGCTGGACGCTCCCAATGGCAGGGCGATCCGTAATACGGTGGTGAACTGAAACTCTTCCAAACGGATAGAAAGCAACCTGTGGATGAGGAACACTCCATGAAAGCAAAAACAACCATTTTGACAACAACACTTATTGCCGGGCTGCTGACCGTTTCAGCGGCCTTCGCGCAAGACTATGATCTGGTGATCAACAACGGCCGGGTCATCGACCCGGAAACGCTGTTCGACGACATCGCCAATGTCGGCGTGAAGGACGGGCGCATCGTTGCGATCAGCAAGGACCCGCTGACGGGTGCCGAGACCATTGATGCGACCGGCCATATCGTGGCGCCGGGCTTCATCGACACGCATTTCCACTTTCAGATGCCGATCGGATATTCCCTCGGGTTGCGCGACGGGTTGACCAGCAGCATGGATTTCGAGATGGGCTGTGCGGGATCCTATGTCGCCGCCTGGTATGAGGCGCGTGCGGGTGTGACCCAGGCCAACTATGGCTGCGCGGTCAGCCACGAATTCGCCCGGGCGATGGTGCTCGACGGGTCAGACGGCGCCGAGTACCTGATAAACGGCCCCGTAGCCTCTTACACAACTCGGGCGAAAACAGGCTGGAGCGTGACGCGCCCGACCCTGGAACAGGGCAACGCGATTCTCGAAGAGATTGACAAGGGTCTGATGGCGGGCGCACCCGGCATTGGCAGCACCACGGGCTATATGAGAGCGGGCATCTCTTCCCGCGAGTTGTTCGAGGTGCAGAAGGTTGGCGCACGCTATGGCCGCCCGACTGGCTCACATACACGCTATACGCTTGGCAACGACACGACCGAGGTCAACGGCGCGCAGGAACTGATCGCAAACGCAATCGCGCTCGGCGCGCCTGCGATTGTCCTGCACTTCAACAACCCCGGTTGGCGCGTGACACACGAATTGATTTCAGGGTTGCAGGAAAGGGGCTTCAACATCTGGGGGGAAATCTATCCCTATGCTGCAGGCTCCACCACGATCAATGCGGAGTTTCTGGAGCCCCAAAGCTGGGTCGACGATCTGGGCAACCGCTATGAGGAAACCATTCTGGATCCGGTCACGAATGAGTACTATACCCTCGAGACCTACAAGGCGACCATCGCATCCGAACCGACCAGGCCGGTCGTCGTATTCAAGATGCCCGCCGAAGACCAGGCAAAATGGCTGACGCTGAAGGGCGTGACCATGGCCAGCGATGGGGTTGGTGCAAAGCCGTACGACGCCCCGTGGGATTTCCCGATGGACCAGCTGGGCGGCACACACCCCCGAACCGCCGGATCCCGAGGAGCCACGATCCGACTCGGTCGGGAAAACAACATCCCGATGATGCAGCTGATGTCGATCCTCAGCTACAACGCCGCCAAGCATCTGGGCGATACCGGCCTGAAGGCGATGCAGGAACGCGGTCGCATCCAGACCGGGATGGTCGCCGATATCGTGGTCTTTGACCCCGAAACCTTCACGGACAATTCCACCTATGAGCAGGGTGCCATCCCGTCGACGGGCATGAAAGCCGTGATCGTTAACGGTCAGGTTACCGTGCGGGACGATGTGCTGCTTCCTGTCTTCGCCGGTCAGCCGATACAGTTTGAACCCGAAGACAAGCCACGCTTCGTGCCGGTCTCGCTGGAAGCGTGGAATGCCGAATTCTCGACCGGGATGCCCAGTGACTTCACGGGCGCCTTCCCCGCGGACGGTGGCAACTGATCATGACGCATCCAAGCAAAGAGGCGGAAACATGCGGTTTTTGATCTCTGTCTTTGTGGCGGCCTTGTTGGCCGCCACTCAAGTCACGGCAGAGCCGGAATCGATCGAGTTTTCCGACCTGGCTGATCCGTTGGCGGTGGCCTTTGACGACCCTTACGCAGCGTTGGGGGTCGAAATGATGAACAAATTGAAACTGTTGGTTCAGTCGGACGAGAAGCTCGCCGGCACTGATCTTGATGCTGAGACCCGCACGCGTCTGGAAGCCCGCCGCACCGCCGCGCGGGAAGTGCTTGAAGCGAACGGTCACGATGTGGAAGCGCTGCTTGAGCAGCGATGGGACGTCGCCAAGAAGCGGCAGATCGCCCGCATTGCCACGAACCCCATTTTCGACGGCGTCGAGGTCTCGATCTCGGGCTATATCATCCCTGCACCGCCAGACGCGGATGGCAGCGGGTTCGGCTATCTGGTGCCGCAGGTCGGAATGTGCAGCCACCTTCCGCCGCCACCGCCGAACCAACTCGTCAGGGTCAGACTACGCGCGGATCAACAGGTCGGGTCGCTGTATCTGCCGGTTCGGGTGTCGGGGCTGCTGCGCGTCGAGCCAAGCGATGATACTATTTTCATCCTCGACGGCGAGTCGCGCATGCTGAGCGGCTGGACCTTGGAGGCTGAATTCGTCGAGTTGCCGGAGCGATGAGATGGGAATGGCCCGGCCCTTTTTCTTTGGAATGTAGGAACTGTTGGCGAAGCCGGGCGGCGCGGCGTCCGGGAAACAGGAATTCGCCAAGGGCGCATTCAAGACGATCGCCCGGCTGGTAATAAAGCCATCAATAGAAACCGAAATCGAGATGGAGTCACAAATGAAGACGCAAAGACACCTATTGACCGGGACCTTCTTGCTAAGCGTCATGTGTGCCGTTCCGGCCTTGGCACAAGACTATGATCTGGTGATCAACAACGGTCGGGTCATGGATCCCGAAACCCTGTTCGATGACTTCGCCAATGTCGGCGTGAAGGACGGGCGCATCGTTGCGATCAGCAAGGAACCCCTGACGGGCACCGAGACGGTGGATGCCACTGGCCATATCGTGGCGCCGGGCTTCATCGATACCCATTTTCATTGGCAGACACCAATCGGCTACCGGGTCGGGTTGCGCGACGGATTGACCAGCAGCATGGATTTCGAGGCTGGCTGTGCAGGATCATATATTGCTGACTGGTACGAGGCGCGTGCCGGTGTGGCCCACGCCAACTATGGCTGCGCGGTCAGCCACGAACTGGCCCGCGCGGTGGTGCTCGACGGGGCAGAGGGCGATTTCCTGATAGAGGGTCCGATTGCCGCCTTGGAAACCCGCAAGAAACCGGGTTGGAGCGTGACGCGCCCGACCCTGGAACAGGGCAACGCCATTCTCGAAGAGATCGACAAGGGTCTGATGGCGGGCGCGCCCGGCATCGGCAGCACCGTGGGCTATATGCGGGAGGGCGTCTCTTCCCGCGAGATGTTCGAGGTGCAGAAGGTTGGCGCCCGTTATGGCCGCCCGACTGGCGCGCATACACGCTATACGCTTGGCACCGACACGACCGAGAACAACGGTGCGCAGGAACTCATCGCCAATGCCCTGACACTGGGTGCCCCGGCGATCGTTCTTCACTTCAACAACCCCGGCTGGCGGCTTGCCCAGCAAATGATTGTTGAGCTTCAGGAACAGGGCCACAACATCTGGGGTGAAATCTATCCCTACGCTGCCGGATCCACTACGTTGAATGCGTCGTTCCTGCAGCCGGACAGCTGGGTCGAGCAGTTGGGCAACCGCTATGAGGATACCGTGCTGGATCCGGTCACGAACGAGTACTACACCCTGGAGTCATTCAAGACCGACATGGCCGCCAATCCGACCAAGCCGATCGTCGTGTTCAAGATGCCCGCGGAAGATGCGCCGAAATGGCTGACGCTGAAGGGCGTCACCGTGGGCAGCGACGCGCTTCCGCCCGAACCGTACTTCGGCCCGTGGGATATCTCGCTGGACCAGCTCGGCAACACCCATCCCCGCGCGGCGGGCGCCCGGGGCGCAACGATCCGGCTCGGTCGGGAAAACAACATCCCGATGATGCAGCTGATATCGATCCTCAGCTACAACGCGGCCAAGCATCTGGGCGATACGGGTCTGAAGGCGATGCAGGAACGTGGCCGCATCCAGACCGGCATGGTCGCCGATATCGTGGTGTTCGATCCCGAACGCTTCACGGACAATTCGACCTACGAGAAGGGTGCCGTGCCGTCAACGGGCATGAAAGCCGTGATCGTTAACGGTCAGGTCGCGTTGCGTGACGACAAGGTGCTGCCTGTTTTCGCCGGTCAGCCGATCCGGTTTGACCCTGAAGACAAGCCGCGCTTCGTGCCGGTCTCGGTAGAGGCCTGGAATGCCGAATTCTCGACCGGGATGCCCAGCGACTTCACGGGCATCCCGGCGGACGGTGGCAATTGATCGCGGCGCATCCAGGCGAGGAGACGGGATCATGCTGTTTTTGATCTCCGACTCCTGGCTGTCCCCCGCCCAGGTCTTGCGCGCAGGCTGCGTGATTCTGGGTATCAACGCAGAACGGGACAATTCCGATACCAATCTCTCAGAAAGGAGATATCTGAAATGAAACTTGGCAACACCATCATGGCTCTCGCGGTTTCTGCAGCGGCGACCCTCGGCCAGGCTTATGCCCAGACATCAGACGGGCAGCCCGTTGCCGCCGCGATCGAGCAATTCGCGGCGAAGCATGTCGGGCGCCTCGGCTTTGCGGCGCAGGAAATCGGCGGCGACGAGGTTATCGCGTTGAATGGCGATGAAACCTTCGCCATGGCCAGCACCTACAAGGTTGCGATCGCCACTGCGATTATGGACCGCGTGGACAAGGGGGAACTGAGCCTCGACCAGATGGTCGATATCACACCTGACATGATGATGATCGGGGACGCTGCGCTGAGCGACACATTCGTGCATCCCGGCCTTCAGCTTTCGGTGGCGAACCTGATGGAGATCATGATCACCGAGAGCGACAACACGGCGACCGACACCTTGATCGGGCTGGCTGGCGGCGCCGCGGCCGTGACCGAAAACCTGCGCAGGCTCGGGATCACCGATTTCAGGGTCGATCGGACGACTGGCGAGATCATCGGCGAATTCTATGGTCTGCCGGGACCGGCCACGATGAAGGTCGCCATAGAGGCCTTCAAGACCAACCCGGAGCTTGCAACGATCGTCAGTGACCGCAATCTGGACTTCGAGGCGGATCCCCGCGACCACGCAACGCCGCTTGCGATGCTGCAACTCCTGCTTGCCATCGACAGTGGCATGGCGATGAGCGCCGAGAGCCGCGACTTCCTGATTGATGTCATGTCGCGCACGCGCACCGGCGCTGGCCGGCTCAAGGGGCTTCTGCCGAGGGGAACGCCCGTGGCGCACAAGACCGGGACCATCGGGGGCGTGGCCAATGACGTCGGCTATATCACGCTTCCCGACGGTCGTCGGTTTGCCATCGCCGTGTTCACCAAGAGCAGCGAGACATCCGAGGCGGACAGGGATCGGGCCATCGCCGAGGTCGCCCGGTCGCTTTACGACTACTTCTATCTTGGGCAGATGGCTAAGCAGTGAACGGGAAAACTTCGCCGTGCAGGCTCCTGCCAGCACGATCCTGCCCGGCGAAGACAGAACCTTCCGGGAAGAGCCATCGTTATCCCGCCAGGGGAAATCTGGCGAAGACTCCAATGCAAAGGAAAAACCCAGTGAAGAACCGAATGAAACCAATACCTGCCCTGCTTGTTTCGTCGCTACTGTGCGTCACACCGGCACTCGCACAGCAGGCCATGACACAGGAAGAGGGCCAGGCGACCTTTGATGCGGTCCTCGCCGAAGCCTCTGAACTGATCAAGGAACTGAAAATCCCGGGACTTGGTATCGGGGTCATCCATGGGCCCAACGCCTACGGCGCCGGACTCGGTGTCACGAACGTAACTACCGGAGAGCCCGTTACCACTGATACGCAATTTCAAATTGGCTCTGTGACAAAAACCTTCCTTTCGACTCTGGCCATGCAGCTGTCCGAACGGGGCATTCTGGATTTGGACGCGCGTGTCGTCGACATCCTGCCGTGGTGGAGGGTCGCGGATCCCGATGCAACGTCGAAAGCGCGGGTCGTCGACCTGTTCCACCATCACGCTGGCTGGTATGGCGACCATGGGTTCCTTACTGTGCCTCCGGGTGGGTCGATCAGCGAGAAGGTCATGCTCCAGGCGGCTTACGTCGAGCAGATCTATCCGTTCGGTCAAACCTGGATGTACAACAACACCAGTATCACCTTCGCGACCCATGTGGTGTCGCATGTCGGCGGAAAGCCGATCGAGACCCTGATCGAAGAGAACCTGTTGACTCCGCTCGGCATGGATTCGACATCGTTCAACTACGACGCCACCCCGCCGGCCAAAGATTACGCGTGGGGTCATCCGCCGATCTACGGGGAAGGCAGCGTCAGTGATCTAAAGCCGTACTACATTCCGTTGATAAGAGAGTCCGCTGCCTCCGGCGGAATCCGGTCTACGGTTACCGACATGCTGAAATACGCCCGCTTTCAGCTGGACGGCAAGGACGCCACCGGGAACCAGCTGTTGTCCATGGAATCGCTGGACTATGCCCATGCGCCGGCAGTCGATGCTGCGGCCGGCGAGTTTACCGGACTGACATGGTTCGTCCATGACTACGACGGCGTCACCAGCCCCTTCCACGGGGGGAATTGGCCCGGCACGCGGTCTTTTCTGAAGCTGATACCGGAACACGACTTTGCGGTGGTGATCATGGTCCACAGCGATCGCGGTGTCGAAGCCTACAGTAAAATTTCGGACGCAATGGTCAAAGCCTTCACGGGAATCGAGGCCGACTCTCCGGTCGCAGCGGGCGTTGATCCGTCTGTGCTCGATCCCTTCGTCGGCGTCTTCAAGGGGAATTCCCAAAACATCGAGATCCGCAAAGAGGGCGACAAATATGTGTTTGTCCAGTTCTCCGCATTGACCAGCGGAGCAGATCCCGCGCCTGCCAATGTGGCCAACACGGCCGAGGGTTATTTCATCATCACAGAAGGCCCGAACGAGGGCGCCCTCGGCGAATTGCTCGAAGATCCGTCTGGCGAACTCAACTACGTGCGATTCAACCACCGGATCTTCATTCGGGGCGACGGGGCGGTCGACGAATTCTCGCTCTCCGGAACTGCATTCGACAAACCGGCCCAGTAAGAGCCATGCATTCGGTGGAGGGGCGATCCTGCAAAGCGCAGATCGGCCTCTCCACCGAACTCGCAGCATCGACAACAGGAGTCACCAAATGAAGAAATCAAACCCAAGGACCTTGACCGCGGCGCTTGCCGTCACCGTCAGCGTCTCCCTTCCGGCGGCGGCTCAGGACGCCTCCGGGCCGATCCTGTTAACCAACGTCAACGTCTTTGACGGCGTGAACGAAGCTTTGATCATGAATGCTAACGTCGTGGTGACGGACAACCTTATCACCGCAGTGTCGACCGAACCGTTGGCGATTGCGGGTGGCACAGTGATCGACGGAGGCGGTCGCACGCTGATGCCGGGCCTGTCCGACACACATACCCATCTGGCCTATTCCTCTATCTCTCAGATGCGAATGCTGACGGGTCACGCTTCCTATGGCTACATCCGCGCGACCGTGGACGCCGAAGGCATGTTGATGCGTGGCATTACAAGTGTTCGCGATATGGGCGGCAATGTCTTCGGTCTGAAAAGCGCCATTGACGAAGGCCTTATTCCCGGCCCGAGGATCTATACGCCGGGGGCTTTGATCGGCCAGACCGCCGGGCATTTCGACTTCCGGTTCGGCAACCAGCCCCATGTTCAATTCGGCGGCACGACGCCCGATTGGGAAAGGCAGGGCCATGCCTATAATGTGGATGGCGTGGATCAGGTGCTCGCAGCAGTGCGCGAAAACCTGAAAAACGGCGCATCCCATATCAAACTGGCGATCGGCGGCGGATACGCGTCCCCTGCGGACCCTCTTCTGGGCAATCAATTCACCTTTGATGAAATCAAGGCGGCCGTGGATACGTCTGGCGATTGGGGCACCTATGTCACCGTTCACGGGTATCACCCTTCCGCCATCAACAGGGCGATTGACGCGGGGATCAAGGACGTTGGTCACGGCCAGTTGCTGGATGATGCAACCTTGCAGCGGATGTCCGACGAGGGCGTTTTCCTAAGTACCCAGCCCTTCACGGTCTGCAAAGAGCCACAGTTGGATGATTTCTCGAACTCCAAGCTTGCGCTGGTCTGTCAGGGTACAGAACGGGTCTACAAAGCCATCAAGAATTTTCCCGATCTGAAGGTGACATACGGGACCGACCTGTTCTTCCTTCCCGAAGAAGAGCTCGCCAAACAAACACAGCAGATGGAGCGGTTGCTGCCGTGGTTCGAGCCCGTCGAGATCCTGCGTATGGCGACGAGTACTGCGGGCGAGTTGTTCGCGTTGAGCGGCGACATGCGCAACCCCTATCAGGAAGGAACTCTTGGCAAGGTTGCAGTGGGCGGTTACGCTGACCTTCTGCTGGTCGATGGCAATCCGCTTGAAGACCTGAAAGCGGTAACCAACGTTGATAACCTGAAAATCATCATGAAGGACGGTGTGATCTACAAGAACACCATCGATTGACCTTTTTGCTACGGGCGTTTGGCCAAAATGCCTGCAGCATTTTTTGAGGTTTCTGGGAGAACAGGACGAAACATGAAACGTAGAGTATTCAACACTCTGGCGGCCTCTGCCGCTATTGCCGCAGTATCGTCACCTTCGCTTGGGGCAACGAAAAAAAGCGGAAAACTACGTGTCTGTTGTGTCGGCTTTTTCCATGAAACCAACACCTACCTCACAGAAGGCATGGGCGAAACCACGCTGGACAACATGCGTATTTTTCGGGGTGATCAAATCAAGGCACTCAGAGGAACAGCCTTGGGCGGTGCAGTAGATGTGTGCGAGGAAAACGGCTGGGAGTTGCTCCCGGGTCTCATATACGGACCGGATTCGAGCTTTGGTCTGGTGAATGCGCAATTCTGGAGCGATGCGAAAAAGGAAATGCTCGACACGCTTAAAGCACAGATGCCTTTGGACATCGTTTACCTCGCTCTTCACGGTGCAGGCGTTGTGGATAAAACGCCCGATCTTGAAGGAGATCTGGCGGAGTCTGTCCGGGAACTTGTGGGAAAGGACACGATGATTGTCTGGTCCGGCGACCTGCATGGCAAGATCACGGACAAAATGAAGGACAATATGAATTTCTTCAGTGCCTGCAAAAAATATCCTCATCTGGATATGAATGAAGCTGCACGTGATGCAATGTATCGTGCCGCTGCGATCCTGGCAGGAGAGTCGCAACCAACGCCGGCCTATCGCAAAGTGCCGCTGATGATTCCGCTCAGTAACACCGAAGAGGAAGGCATTTTTGGAAATCAGCTCAAGGAAAAGTGTATTGAGATCGAAAACCGTCCCGGTGTTCTCAATTGCTCTGTAATGCATGGTTTCCCGTACCAGGACACCGATTTTATCGGCGTGTACCCGATGGTCACCACCGAAAACAACGCCGAGTTGGCACAAGATCTGGTGGACGAATTGTCCCAGTGGATATGGGATCACAAGGATGAGGCCTTTTATCCACTGAATGACTTGGACTCAACGATGAGCACTGTACTGGCCATGCTCGACAGAGACGGCCGCTATGAGCGTCAGCAGCCGACGAAGGTTGATATCATCGACCATACACCGATTGTGATTGGGGATGCTGCGGATAATCCCGGTGGTGGGGCGGGTGGCTCGGGGACGCACCTGCTGCGTGCTCTCTTGGAAACAGAAGGCTTGGGCAAAGTCGCCTTCATTTCCATACACGATCCGGAAACCGCACAGGCCGCAGTCGCTGCCGGTGTCGGAGCCACAATTGATGTGAGCCTCGGTGGCAAGTTTGAGCCGATTGCGGGCGAACCGATTAAAACCAAAGCCTATGTCAAGTCAATTTCGGATGGCTACGAGTTCGTTCGCGGGGGGACCGCTTATGGTATCCCTTACAACTTTGGTCCCTCAGTCAGGCTGGTCATCTCGGATACGGTGGATGTCATCGTCATATCCGGTCTGGTCCAGGCCTATGACGACTCACAGGCGAGGCCACATGGCATCGCCATCCAGGAATATGACGTCATAGGTGTCAAAAGCGGGAATCACTTCCGAGCGTTCTATGAAGATTTCACGGACAAGGTGCTGATCGTTGATGTTCCCGGTGCCACCAGTCGCGATATCACTCTTTTCGAGCACACGCAGCTGACGGAACCCATCTACCCTCTCGACAAGAACACAACGTTTACTGTTGCGAACTAGCAAAATTCCACAGGTACACGCCGCCAAAGGATACTGTTTCATAATGCTTCGAGCCGGTGTTGATGATCAACTCAAAGCGAAGGTGGCCTGTCTTAACGGGGCTTCAGCCCTTGGCTATAGCTGCTTCATACATGTAGTTGGGTTTTGGCCCATCGGACCAAGTGGGCTGTGTCAAGGTAGCCAGATTGAGTGTATCGAATGAGGGCATTGCACGTCGAAAACCTGACTTTCAATTGGCCCGGGTCGGAAAAAGCGACGCTGCGAATACCAAACCTGTCGCTAGCTCAGGGTGAGCGGAATTTCTTGTTTGGCCCCAGCGGGTGCGGAAAATCCACGCTCCTCTCAGCTATCGCAGGCGTGGTGGATGTTTCACCGGGGGCTATCCTGGTCGCGAACAACGACATAGGCGCGTTGAATGGCGGTGCGCGGGATCGGTTCCGGGTGGACCATATCGGCATGATCTTTCAGGTGTTCAACCTCATTCCGTGGCTGAGCGCGCTCGAGAATGTCCTTCTGCCCTGTAGATTCTCCAAGCGTCGGCTCGCGCGTGCGGGCGAGGATCCTGCGGGAGCGGCCCGACATCTGCTCGGCGAACTAGGGC
>NZ_JBXWQU010000007.1:0-1948 GCF_059612545.1 Ruegeria sp. SAZD011
TCGGCGCGCGCTTCGGCGTCATCGCTCCGCTCGGCCCGTGCCTCGAGCCGCAGGATCTGGCGGAGGCTGTTCATCTGGTCGTCGCTGAGGTTCTCGAACGGGTTCGAGATCACGGCGGCTGGAGGCGCAAGCGTCTCCCAGGAGATTTCCTTAGGATCAGCCGCTTCTACGAGACCCGGAGGAACGGCAAGCGAAAGTATCAAGAAGAGACGGGCGAACATGGTCATGAAGAAATCCCCTTCTTTTATCATAGCCGAACCGACAGCCCGTCAGCCAGCGTCATGCGGTAGACCCGGACCGCCGGGATAAGCGAGGCGAGGAGCCCGGCCCAGAAGATGACGAAAAGGGTGGCCATTTCGCGCGTACCGAAGACATTCAATCCCAACCTCAGACCGAAGCGGGCAGACAGGATCGGGTCGGTCACGAACGTGGCCACCGTGAGCAGAACAAGGCCAAGGATAAGCCCTGCCGCGGTGAGAACGGCCGCTTCCGTGACAATCAGCGCAAAGATACGGGTGGGCGTGGCGCCAACAGACCGCAGGATCGCGAATTCGCGACGGCGGGTGTCGAGGGTCGCAGAGAGCATGACCACCATGCCGATCATTCCTGCCAAAGCCACGGCCCACGCCATCAACCTCATCGCGCGCTCCGCTGTCCCGGTAATCCCCCAGAGCTCGGCGAGCGCGACCGCAGGGAGGACGGCGCTGAGCGCGTCGGAGGGGAGATCGTTGACCGCCCGCTGCAGGCCGAGGACGCTCGTCCGATCGATCAGCCCGACATAGACGGCATTGATCCGGTCCGGTTCGTGACCGTGTCCGGCCTCCGCGCCTTCGTGGTCGTCATGCGCTTCGTGGTCGTCGTGCGCTTCATGGTCGTCGTGCGCGTCATCCTCACCATGACCATCGGCGGGCATCGCCGCCGGGTCAAGGGGGTCGGCCAGCGGCGCATCTTCCTGCGCATGCAGGGTGTCGAAGCCTTCGAGCGTGACGAAGACCATACGGTCGACGGCGGTACCGGTCGGCGCGAGCACGCCCGAAATGGTGAAGGGCGCGTCGTCGTGGAGGTCGAACGAGACCTCGCCCGAGCCATGGGCGTTGACGATCACCGCACCGGGAGCATAGCCGAACCGCGCCGCGACTTCGGCCCCGATCACGGCGGCGTCCGCTCCATCGCCGGTAAAGAACGCTCCAGCCGCCAGAGACAGCGGCTGACCGCCGGAGTGCCGGAAATGCTCGAAATACGATGCATCCGTCCCGATCACCGGATAGCCGCGATGATTGTCGCCCATCTGAATCGGAACCGCCCAGGCCACCTCGGGCCGATCTTCCAGCCACTCGAAGCTGTCCCATGTTATGCCCGTCCCGATGCCGCCGACGCCGAAGACGGTAGCCATCAGGATCTGCACCGGATTGCCGCGCGGCGCCACGATCAGGTCGATCCCGGACGCAGAGTTGGCAAAGCTGTCGCGCGCGCCGTCCCTGAGCCGCTCGACACCGAGGATCAACGCGACGCTGAGGCTGATGGCCAGCACGGTCAGGCCGGCCACGAACCAGCGGTTCCACAGGCTGCGCAAGCTGAACCCCAGCATCAGACGGCGCCCCCGTTAAGGGCGAGGAAATCAACACTGCGGTCGAAATGATGCTCCAGGCTGCGATCATGACTGACGAAGAGCAGCGCGCTGCCCGCTTCGGCGCATTCCCTCGCTAGCAGGTCGACAAAGGCCGCCTTGGCCGCCTCATCGAGCGCCGAGGTCGGCTCGTCCGCCAGGATCAGGTCCGGCTTGCCGATCAACGCGCGCGCGGCGGCAACCCGTTGCTGCTGGCCCACGCTGAGTTCGCTAGCCGGCTTGGATACCAGGGACGTATCCGACAGCCCTAGTTCGCCGAGCAGATGTCGGGCCGCTCCCGCAGGATCCTCGCCCGCACGCGCGAGCCGACGCTTGGAGAAT
>NZ_JBXWQU010000008.1:0-1524 GCF_059612545.1 Ruegeria sp. SAZD011
ACCGGCCCCGACGGCACCGACAGCCTGATCAACGTCGAATATTTCCGCTTCGACGACGAAGATGTCCGCATCTGGGACCTGACGATCTGACAGGGCGGGCAGGCAAATATTGCCTGCCCGATATCCAGCCGATAACGTGACGCCCATTCAATTGTCCCGCAACCCATTATAGGCGCACTCGAAACATGAGTAGCATTACTCCATCCGCTATTTCCGGCACCCTCGACCTGGTCCAGTTCGAACTTGCTGATCGCCTGGTGGCGATCCATCGGGGAAGCGTCGCACCAACGGTCAGCAACTGGCAATTCTCGGTCTGGGACAACGCCGGCACGCAACTGGTCCCCTTTACCGATATCAATGCAGGCGGCGATTCCAGCCTGCATGCAATCGGCAATCTCTGGCATGCGCGCGATGACGGCAATGGGGCCTTTACCCTGTTCTATCTGGCCGACACGTTGGGAACCCGGACCCCGACGATGCACAGCTTCGATGCCATGGGGCAAAGCCTCTCGAAAAGCACCTATCAGCTGCCGACCCGCACCATCGACGTGTTCGGAGTATCCATCGAGCAGACGCTGCTCGAATCCTATGCCGAAGCGGTCGACCTGGGGAACGGGCGCATGGCCGCCTTCAATCGCGATGCGGTATTGGGAACCGGCCACACGGTGGTGATCTATGCCGCCGATGGCACCATCGAACGCCGTATCGCCTGGAATGACGCCACGGTGACCGGCACCGGGGCTGGCGCCGTGAACGGGCTCGAGATCACGCGTTCAGGCAACAACCTGTTCGTCTTTCACATGAACACCGGCCTTGGTGGCGACAATGCGTTCGAGGTCTACGGCCGCGTCGTCAATGTGGACGGTTCTTTCGTCACCGATGAGTTCCGGGTATCGGACGGGACGCATACACAGGGGACCTTCGGTTTTGGCAGCGGCGATGTTCAGGCCGAGACCCTGGCCGATGGCAAGGTCGTCGTCGTCTGGGCCAGCAACAAGACCGGCGTCACCGCGGCTGGAGAGCTCGATCTGTGGTATGCCATCTACAACACGGACGGGTCTCTGTTTGCCGGAGACCGGCTGCTGAACACGGGCCTGACGGCCGGGCAGCAGGGACAGCAACGGGTGCATGCCCTCGCCGATGGCGGCTTTGTGGTCACCTATAACACCAATGACAACACCGCTCTGGTGAATACCGGTGTGCTTCAGTGTTTCGATCAGAACGGCAATCCGGTGGGCACGCCGCAAACCGGGCTGCCCCGCTTCCATTTCGCCGAAACCAGCGTGATCTTCGAGAATGGCTTCGGCTATCTGGCTGATGCCGGCGGGCATCTCTACACTGTCCAGCTTCCCTCGGGCGGTGGCGGTGGCGGGACGCCGCCCATCGAAGGCACAAACGCAGGCGAGGCGGTGGCCGGGACGGCGGCGGCGGAGGTGATCAACGCCCTGGGCGGTGCCGACTGGATCACGCCGGGGGGCGGCAATGACACGATCGATGGCGGGGATGGCAATGACATGGTCTCGT